>CALGGD010000258.1 GCA_937916185.1 uncultured Oxalobacter sp.
AGGTCAAATGGGAATTGGAAGACCTGGCATTCCGTTTTGTCAATCCAGACGCTTACAGGAACATTGCCAAGAGCCTGGAAGAAAAGCGTACAGAACGTGAGGCGTTCATCCAGCACATCATGACCCGGTTGCGGGAAGAACTGGACAAGGAAGGCATCAAGGCTCAGGTGGCGGGGCGACCGAAACATATCTACAGCATTTACAACAAAATGCGTGGGAAATCCCTGGATTTCTCAAATCTCTATGATTTGCGTGCGTTCCGTGTCATCGTCTCGGATGTCAAGACCTGTTTCACGGTCTTGGATATCATCCATCGGCTTTGGAGTCCGATTCTCAAGGAGTTCGACGACTACATCTCCAGGCCCAAGCCAAATGGCTATCAATCACTGCATACCGTTGTCGTCGCAGAGAATGGTCAGCCGTTTGAAGTCCAGATCCGTACAGAGGAAATGCACCGCCTAGCGGAATTCGGGGTTGCGGCACATTGGCGGTATAAAGAAACTGGTGGTTCTTCTTTTGTTGCTCAGCGTTACGATGAAAAGATTTCCTATCTGCGTCAGCTGCTTTCATGGAAGACCGAAGTCGGTGATGCCGTGGCAGAAGAAGATACACATAAGGAATGGACGGAAAAAATCAAGTCTGCCACGTTGGATGACCGTATCTATGTCCTGACACCACAGGCACGGGTCATTGACCTGCCACGTGGGGCGACACCGATTGATTTCGCCTATCAGGTTCATACCGATGTCGGCCACCGTTGCCGGGGCGCGCGTGTTGACGGTGCGATGGTACCGCTGAACACCCCTTTGAAAAGTGGGCAGACTGTTGAAATCATCACGGCCAAAGGGGCATCAGGCAATATCGGCCCTTCCCGGGATTGGTTGAGCCCGGGGTATGCTGTCAACCCAAGGACGCATACCAAGATCCGTGCATGGTTCAATGGCAAGGAATACGAGGAAACCGTCAATAATGGCCGTGTCACCCTTGAAAAACTGCTTCAGCGGGAAGGCAAGACAGCCGTCAATCTTGAGGAATTGGCAAGGAAACTCCAGTTCCAGAAAATTGAAGAGCTCTTTTTTGCCATTGGGAAGGAAAAAATCACCCAGAAGGCCATTGAGCAGGCATTGAATGGGCAGGTTGAACCGCAGTATGAAGAACATAGCGGGGAAGATATTGTCCGTAAAAGCCGGTCAGACGGTAAGTCCGGTGTCTTGGTCGTCGGTACGGAAGGGGTGTTAACCCAGCTTGCACGTTGCTGCCGTCCCGTTCCACCGGATGAGATTGTCGGTTTTGTTACGCGAGGGAAAGGGGTTTCCATCCATCGGCTTGATTGCAAGAACTTCCTGGATATGGCCCGGCATGCGCCTGAACGTATCATCCAGACTGACTGGGGAACCCAGACAGCCGATGCTGTCTATCCCGTTGATATTTATGTCCAGGCGAATGACCGTCAGGGATTGCTCAGGGATATTTCTGACATCTTCACGCGTGAGAAACTCAATGTGACAGGGGTTCGTACCCAAAGCAGCAAGGGTGTGGCAAAAATGACTTTTACGGTGGAAGTCTCCGATGCGGAATGGCTCAAGCGGTCCATAAAACTGATCCGGGAAGTCAAGGGGGTTTCGACAGTCACCCGTTGCTGACAGATGGGGCGAAACGGTCAATGGGTGGAGAGACCGGCTGTTTTTTGGGAGAACACTGCCAGTCATGGTATATTAACCCTCTGACTGGCTGGCAGTTCATGCTGTCTTTATTACCGTTACGCAGGCAATGCAATGAGGAATAGGCGATTTTCTAAATGGGAAGTGTTCTTTGGCTCTGTCTTGGTTGGCTTTGGAGTCATGTCTTTCCGTCTTTACCAATATAACTTTTCTGGAGAGGGGTTCCACCAGTGGGCGTTGGACGGGCTGTTTGTCACAGCCATTGTCGGGTGGATTGCATTGAAGGTGCTTAAGCATTATGGAAAGATGAAAGACTGAATGTCCCCATGCCGGTTTTCCCAACCGGCCATACGGCTTGTGACAGACCCATGCAGGGTCTGTTTGTTTTTTATGCCTGCCATTTTTTCCCGCTTCAGGCAGATCAGGTGAAAAATCGGGGATGTCCTGTTCCAGCGAAACGTATGGTTTTTGAGAAAAAAACGGCAAATTCTGTTTTTTTCATATCAAAACAGGGAGTTCTGGCAAAAAACGGATGATAACC
>CALGGD010000259.1 GCA_937916185.1 uncultured Oxalobacter sp.
GGGGTGTACCCTGCACAGCGGCATTTTGAGCAGATGGGTTGTCGGCGGTGGGTTCCACAGTGGATAACGGTAAAAGGCAGCTAAAAGATGGAAATGCTTATTGTAAACAGAAGTGCTGTTTTTCTGAACAGGAAAGTACCTACTGACTGAGAGAACGTCTGAAGTCTTTTTTGAGAGAAATCATAAAAGCGTCCATAATGCGGAGAAAAAATCAGCAGGAAAGGAAGTATCAGGATGGTTGATGAGACCATGACATTGTCGAATGGCGTTGAAGTGCCGGTGTTGGGATGGGGAACCTGGTTCATCAAGGATGACCGTGCTGCTGAGGCAGTCAGTCAGGCTGTTGCTGCGGGTTACCGGCATATCGACACCGCCCAGGGGTATCGCAATGAACGGGGTGTCGGTGAGGGTATCCGCACCTGTGGTCTTCCCAGGGAACAGCTTTTTGTGACATCCAAAGTTGCGGCTGAACATAAGTCTTATGAAGTGGCAGCAGCGTCCATTGACCGGAGCCTCGCATTGATGGAACTGGATTATCTGGACCTGATGCTGATTCATAGTCCGCAGCCTTGGACAGAAGTCAACCAGTCCGACAACCGTTATGTTGAAGAGAACCGGCAGGTCTGGAAAGCGCTGGAAGATGCGCTTGTTGCCGGGAAAGTCCGTGCAATCGGCATCTCGAATTTCCTGCAAGGGGACATTGACAGCCTTTGGGAGACAGCAACGGTCAAACCGATGGTCAACCAGATACTCTGCCATATCGGGAATACGCCTTCGGAACTGATTGCGTATTGCCGGGGAAAGGGGATTGTCTTGGAGGCTTATTCGCCGATTGCCCATGGTGAATCACTCAAGAACATGGAAATTGCAGAAATGGCTAAACGTTATGGTGTCACAGTCCCCCAGCTGTGCATCCGTTATTGCCTTCAACTGGGTATGGTCGTGATTTCCAAGGCGGAAAATCCAGCGCATATGAAAGCCAACAGGGAAATCGGTTTTGAGATTTCAGAAGCTGATATGGAAGTACTGAAAAACATGGAACGCATCAAGGACTATGGGGAATTCAGCTATATTCCAGTGTTCGGTGGGAAGAAGCCGAAAGGCTGAAAGCGCTGGTTTGGGGAATCGTTACAGGTGCTGATAAGATAACAGGGTTATAAGTGGTCTTATCTGTCAAACGGAAAACAAGCGGAGGAATTGAATGTCAGATTATAAAAAAGTCGCTTCAGGGTTGCTGGTTTCCCTGCTGGGGGTGTTCTTGGCAACGCAGGGACATGCTGCCGGTAAAAAGTCACATGCACCTCAGGCGGCATCCAAGAAGGTGCAGCAGACCCAGCCTGAAACGGCTGTACCGGAATCAGCCCCTGAAGAACAGGTTCCGCAGGTGCCTGCACAGGTCAGGCAACAGGTGCCTGGTTATTACCGGACGATGATTGGTCAGTTTGAGGTGACCGCCCTGTTTGATGGTTCTTTTGATTTCAATCCTGACCTGCTCAGGAATATGGATCCTGCCCAGATCAACCAGATTCTGGCGCATCATTATGGTCAGAACTTCAAGATACAGTCTCCGATCAATGCCTATCTGGTTCATACGGGAGACCATCTTGTCCTGATTGATGCCGGGGCTGGCAACCTGTTTGGCAGTGACCAGCAGGGACATATCATAGAGAACTTCAAGGCAACGGGTTATCAGCCTGAACAGGTTGACACCATCATCCTGACCCATCTGCATGGTGACCATACCGGTGGATTGAGCAAGGATGGCAAAAAGGTTTTCCCGAATGCAACGGTTTATGTGAACCAGGTGGACCATATGTATTGGCTGTCGGAACAGACGGCTGCCAAAGCGCCTTTGGAGCGTCAGATATTCTTCAAGATGGCACAGCAGTCCACTCGTCCTTATGTTGATGGTGAACACTGGAAACCGGTTGAGGCTGGCACAGAGATTGTCCCGGGTATCAAAGCGGTCGCCGCCTATGGGCATACGCCGGGACATTCCGCATTGGAAATCGTATCCAACGGTGAGAAACTCTTGGTCTGGGGCGATATTGTGCACAGTCATGCCATCCAGTTCGCCCATCCAGAGGTTTCCATTGAATATGATTCCGATACCGAAGCGGCAAAGGCAACCCGTTATGCGTTCATGAAACGGGTGGCTGACAGCTATGAACTGGTGGCTGGGATGCACTTGCCGTTCCCAGGCATCGGGCATGTAGTCCCTGCCTCGGAAGGAACCTATACCTGGGTACCTGTCGAGTATGCTCCTCTGCTCTCTGTCGTAGTCGGAGCCTCTGAAATAGTGGTAGTTGTCTCCTGCCGGGTCTTGCTGCCATGCCTGCAGCACGCTGTCGTTGGTCACCACGCCGCCTATGTCGCCCAGCCATTGTGCGTATGCTCCGTATGTGCGCTCCTCTTCGTCGGTCAGTCCGTCGAGTCCCACGTCTTGCTTCTCCCTGGAGCCGCTTGTTGTTGCGAAGGCGTATGTCTGCGTGGCTTGTCTGGGTATCTTTCCCCACTGTGTGTTGTCGACGGACGATGTGCCGTCCACCGACATGCCGCTCTCGTAGAATTTCTTGCCGTCGCGCAGCACGTCCTCGCTGACCTCTCCGAGGTTTATGTACAGGTCGCCGGCATGTCGGGCCGCCGTTCCGTCCTTGCGGGTGTATATGTAGGGGTCGAGCATCCAGAACTCTATGTACTCTATGTTCGACTGCTCGAAGTCTGTGGTCTCCAGCCGCCTCATCATGCCCCCCCATTTTGTCGCCGGGTCCTGCAGTGTGCCGTCGGCGTTGAGGCTTGTCGTGAGGTTGTAAGGCCCTCTCTCCGCCGGGTAGTAAGCCAGGTTGAGCACAGGCAGCGTGGATGTGGCCCCGTTGTACGAGCTTTGGTCTCTGTTGGGGTATAGCTCGCGCACGTAGACCTCTCGCACATAGTGGTTTGAGAGCTGCTCCATGTCGCTCTTTATGTGTCCCGGGGTGAGGCTCGACGAGCGCAGTGTGAATATGGGGTCCACGTTGTACCATGCCAGCCGCGCACGGTCGTAGCCCGAGGCCACCGTCGTCTTGTCGTTGTAGTTGGGGAACATTGGCGGCACGCTGGAGAGCACCCATGCCTTTGGGTCGCTGACGTCGAAGAGGTCTTTGGCGCTCTCGAAGTCGTCGATGTAGGAGGCGTTGTCCTGTGTGCCGCTGGCCTTGCCTGCTATGAGCTGCGCAAACTCTCCTGTGAATGTTATCGACGACGGCTGTGTGCAGTGCAGCAGCGGCAGGCGGTCGAGCATGTTGGTGAGCCACTGGCTCTCCTGCTTCCAGTTCATGTTCAGGCCCCAGATGGTGTTGTTCAGCGGCTCCTCGCCCATGCTCACCTTCGTGGTGAGGGCCTGCTCGGAGAGATGCATCAGTGTGCCGCCCAGGGTGAAGTTCTTCGTGAAGTCGTACTCCCAGTTCACCCCGAACATCGTCTTGCGCTGCACGCCATAGTTG
>CALGGD010000260.1 GCA_937916185.1 uncultured Oxalobacter sp.
GGGACGTGAGCTGAAAATGGTGAAACGGGCATTCTTGGCAGGGCGTTCGATGACGACCTGACCAACCGATGCGTTCTTCAGTTTCTTCTTCAGGTAGGCACGCGCCTTCAGGTCTTCATTGAGCATACCGGCAAAGTTGCTGTTGCCAGCGTACCAGCGTGAAGCCCAGTTGCGCGCAACTGCCAGACGGAAACCAGTCGGATGTATCTTTTGTCCCATCGTGACCCCCTTAGTCCCCGACTGTCACATAGATGTGACATGTCTGTTTGGTAATACGGTCACCCCGCCCCTTTGCACGGGCAGAGTAACGTTTCATGACAGCACCCTTTTCCACATAGATGGAGGATACTCTCAGTTCATCAATGTCTGCCCCATCGTTGTGCTCTGCATTCGCAATCGCGGATTCCAGCACTTTCTTGATGATTGCAGCACCCTTGTTAGGCGTAAATGTCAGGATATCCAGAGCCTGATCGACTTTCTTGCCACGGATCAAATCGGCGACAAGACGGCCTTTCTGCGCTGATAAATGTACGCCACGGAGAGAAGCTTTAGTCTGCATCTTAAATCCTATTTCTTAGCTTTTTTATCGGCGGCATGACCCCTGAAGGTCCTGGTCAGGGCAAATTCGCCCAGCTTATGGCCTACCATATTTTCGGAGATGTATACAGGCACATGCTGTCTGCCATTGTGGACAGCGATGGTCAGCCCGATAAAGTCCGGCATGATTGTCGACCGACGGGACCAGGTTTTGATTGGTCGTTTATCCTTGGATGCCTGCGCAGCTTCAACCTTGCTGATCAGATGGGCATCGCAGAATGGTCCTTTTTTTAATGAACGTGTCATTTGCTACCCTTTATTTCTTGTTCCGACGGGAAATGATCATGGAGTTCGTACGCTTGTTGCTGCGTGTCTTCAGACCCTTTGTCTTCTGTCCCCACGGGGTCACCGGATGACGTCCGCCGGAAGTCCTGCCTTCACCACCACCATGTGGATGGTCAACAGGGTTCATCACAACACCACGGACGGTTGGACGGATGCCACGCCAGCGTTTCGCACCGGCCTTGCCCAGTTTTTCCAGATTATGCTCCCCATTGCTGACTTCACCGACAGCAGCACGGCATTCAATCAGCACCCGCCTGACTTCACCGGAACGGAGCCTTACCTGTGCATAAGAACCTTCGCGTGCCAGCAGGACAGCGGATGCGCCGGCGGTACGGATCATCTGCGCACCTTTGCCAGGCAGCATTTCGATGCAGTGGATTGTGGTGCCGATCGGGATATTCCGCAAAGGCAGCGCATTGCCGGCCTTGATCGGTGCCTCAGCGCCATTCATGACCTGGTCACCGACAGACAGCCCCTTGGGGGCGATGATGTAACGGCGTTCTCCATCCGCATAGCAGAGCAGTGCGATGAATGCGGTGCGGTTCGGGTCGTATTCGATACGTTCCACCTTGGCAGGGACGCCATCTTTGTTACGGCGGAAATCAACGATACGGTAATGGTGCTTATGACCGCCGCCCAGATGGCGGGTCGTGATATGGCCATAGTTGTTGCGCCCTGCACTCTTGCTTTTCTTTTCAACCAGAGAAGCCAGCGGCCGTCCTTTGTAAAGTTCAGGATGGACCACCTTGACAACGCCCCTGCGGCCAGGGGAAGTCGGTTTGGTTTTAACGATCGCCATTATTTAGCCTCCTCAACAAAGTTGATTTCCTGACCAGGCTTCAGGCATACATATGCCAGCTTCTGGCTGTTCTTGCGGCCAAAACCATGACGGGCGCGTTTCACCTTGCCCTGACGGTTCAGGACCTTGACAGACTCAACTTCAACCTTGAACAGGCTTTCAACAGCCGCCTTGATCTCAGGCTTGGTTGCATCTTTCACCACACGGAAGATGACCTGCTCGTACTTATCAGCGATAAAGGTCGCCTTTTCCGAAACAACCGGGGCCAGCAGGACCTTCATCAGACGTTCTTCACTAAATTTCACAGCGGTGTTCATGCCAGCATCTCCTCAACCTTGGCGAGTGCGCCTTTGGTAATCAGCACATCCTTGAAATAGACGAGAGAGACCGGATCAGCCTGATGGGGTTCCAAAACCAGCACATTGCCCAGGTTACGGGATGCCAGATACAGGTTTTCATCAAGGTTTTCGGTGATGACCAATACGGATTCCAGGCCGTAGCCTTTCAGTTTCTGCACCAGGATCTTGGTCTTCGGCGCATCAATCGTCAGGTCTTCCACAACAGACAGACGGCCTTCACGGACGAGCTGTGACAGGATGGAGCACAGACCGACACGGTACATCTTCTTGTTGATCTTCTGGGAGAAGTTCTCATCAGGTGTATTCGGGAAGGCACGGCCACCTCCACGCCACAACGGGGAGGAACTCATCCCGCTGCGGGCGCGTCCAGTCCCTTTCTGACGCCATGGTTTCTTGGTGCTGTGCTTGACACTTTCACGGTTTTTCTGCTGACGGTTGGCAGTCCGGGCGTTCGCCTGGTACGCAACGACAATCTGATGAATCAGTGCTTCATTGTATTCACGGCCAAATACTTTATCAGACGCTTCCACCTTGCCTGCAGCCTGATCATTGGCACTCAGGAGCTTCAATTCCATCTGTTATGCCCCCTTTTTAGCTTTAACCGCAGGACGGACAATGACCTGTGCATTTTCCGCACCAGGAACACTTCCCTTGACCAGCAGCAGGTTGCGTTCAACATCAACACGGACCACCTCGAGGTTCTGCACAGTGGTCAGGACATCACCGAGATGACCGGTCATCTTCTTGCCCTTGAAAACCCGACCCGGATCCTGGTTCATACCGATGGAACCCGGAACGTTGTGGGACAGGGAATTACCGTGGGATGCACGGTTGGAACTGAAGTTGTGGCGTTTGATGGCACCGGCATAACCTTTACCGATGGAAACACCCTGGACATCAATCTTCTGCCCCACCTCGAAAAGAGTGGGGGGAATGACATCACCGGCTTTCAGTTCAGGAATTTCAGCGGCATCAACCCGGAATTCACGCAGGATGGTCCCTGCCTCAACACCAGCTTTCGCATAGTGTCCGGCAGCAGCTTTATTGACACGTGAAGGACGGCGTTTGCCGAAGGCAACCTGGACAGCGGTATAACCGTCTGTTTCGGCTGTTTTGACTTGCGTAATACGGTTGTTGGATACATCCAGCACGGTCACGGGAACTGTCGCCCCCTCTTCCGTGAAGATACGCATCATACCAACCTTACGCCCGATAAGGCCTAGGCTCATTTTTATCTCCGTTCCTGCCTACGATTGGGCAGGTCTGTTTTACATGTGCACCGGGGCTTCCGCCCAGATGCGCTCAAGCGGCGCATTATAACTTCAATGCGCCGTTTGCACAATAGCCGTATAGGATTCCATACGGAAGGGATTACTGCAGTTTGATTTCAACATCAACGCCGGCAGGCAGGTCGAGTTTCATCAATGCATCAACGGTCTTGTCTGTTGGATCAATGATGTCCATCAGCCGCTGATGGGTCCTGATTTCGAGCTGGTCACGGGATTTCTTGTTGACATGCGGGGAACGCAGGACGTCGAAACGTTCAATCCTGGTCGGCAGCGGAACCGGTCCCTTGACCACTGCGCCGGTGCGCTTTGCCGTATCGATGATTTCCTGTGCCGACTGGTCAATCAGCTTATAGTCGAACGCCTTGAGACGGATGCGGATTTTCTGGTTTTGCATATAATCTTTCTAAAGAACGAGCTGCGGATGAGTGCCATCCGCAGCATTTTTCAAAATGGGCTGCCGTTATCCAGCAGGATTATTCGTTGATCTTGGTAACAACACCCGCGC
>CALGGD010000261.1 GCA_937916185.1 uncultured Oxalobacter sp.
GAATTCACAATGATGGAATTCTATGCAGCCTATACCGACTATAAATGGCTGATGGATTTCACCGAAACCCTGATCCGGCAGGCCGTTGTGGATACCTATGGCACGGCACAGATTTCCTATCAGGGACGTGACCTTGACCTGTCAAAGCCTTTCCAGCGCCTGACCATCAACGAAGCTATCCTGAAATATGCGCCACAGTTCACTGAAACCCAGTTGAATGATGCGAAGTTCCTCAAGGCTGAACTGAAGAAACGGGGCGTCACGCTACTGCCAACCGCTGGGGTCGGTGCCATGCAGCTGGCATTGTTTGAAGAAACGGCGGAATCCCAGCTGTGGGAACCGACTTATATCATCGATTACCCTGTTGAGACGTCTCCGCTTGCCCGCGCTTCTGATACTCGCCCAGGCATTACGGAACGTTTTGAACTGTTTATTGTCGGCCGTGAACTGGCAAATGGTTTCTCTGAACTGAATGACCCTGAAGACCAGGCTGCCCGCTTCCGCAAGCAGGTTGAAGCCAAGGATGCCGGTGACGAAGAAGCGATGTATTACGATGCGGATTATATCCGTGCATTGGAATACGGGATGCCGCCAGCCGGTGGCTGCGGTATCGGGATTGACCGTCTGGTGATGTTGTTGACAGACTCGGCAAACATCCGTGATGTCATCCTGTTCCCACATATGCGCCGGGAAGAATCCATCTAAACGTTTCAAACATGATTGGAAAGGGAAATCCTTAAAGATTTCCCTTTCCATTTCCTCTTTGTTTTTTCCATTACCCCTTTCCCAAGAAAGACTGAATCCAGCAGAGACGGTACAATGACCTTCACTTCTACTGCTGAAAGCGACCATGCTGCGACTGACTGAAATCCGTTTACCGATTGACCATGATGAAAAGGCATTGGAACAGGCGGTACTTGACCGTCTGGAAATTGATGCATCCCATCTTTTAGGGATGGCAGTCTATCGCCGGAACTACGATGCCCGTAAAAAATCCGCGATTGTCTTCTCGTATTCCGTTGATGTGGAAACAGACTGTGAAGAAGCACTGCTGACAAAATTCACTAAGCATCCGCATATCCGCAAGGCACCTGACATGACTTATCATTTTGTCGCTCAGGCACCATCAGAAACTTTCAAACGCCCTGTCATTATCGGTTTTGGTCCCTGTGGCATGTTCGCCGCATTGATCCTGGCACAAAGCGGTTTCAAACCGATTATCCTTGAACGGGGCAAAAGGGTACGGGAACGGACTCAGGATACCTTTGGTTTCTGGCGTAAACGGGAACTGAATCCTGAATCCAATGTCCAGTTCGGTGAAGGGGGAGCCGGTACTTTTTCTGACGGAAAGCTGCATACCCAAATCCGTGACCCGAAACACTATGGACGGAAAGTCCTGGAAGAATTCGTCAAGGCAGGCGCACCTGAAGAAATCCTGTATATCGGGAAGCCGCATATCGGCACTTTCAAGCTGGTCAAGATGGTTGAGCAGATGCGGGAAGAAATCATTGCGCTCGGTGGTGAATGCCATTTTGAAAGCCGGATTGATGACCTATTGGTTGAAAATGGATACATCAAGGGTGTTATTCTGAACAATGGGAAAACCATTGAATCTGACCATGTCTTGATAGCACCTGGACATAGCGCACGGGATACGTTTGAGATGCTGCACCGTCGAGGGGTCTTCATGGAAGCCAAGCCTTTTTCTGTCGGTTTCCGGGTAGAGCATCCCCAGTCCTTGATTGATGATTGCCGGCTTGGCCCCAATGCGGGCAACCCGTTGCTGGGTGCAGCAGATTACAAGCTGGTGCATCATTGCCGGAACGGGCGGACTGTTTACAGTTTCTGCATGTGCCCAGGTGGTACGGTTGTGGCTGCAGCCTCTGAACCCGGGCATCTGGTCACCAATGGGATGAGCCAGTATTCCCGCAACGAACGGAATGCGAATGCAGCGATTGTCGTGGATGTGAATCCGGATGATTTCAATGGCAAAGACAATCCGCTTGCCGGGATTGATTTCCAACAGGAACTGGAAAGGAAAGCTTTCATCCTTGGTGGGGAAAACTACAATGCCCCCTGCCAGCGTATCGGTGATTTCCTGAAAAATGTCCCATCAAAAACATTGGGGACGGTCATTCCCTCTTACATGCCAGGGGTCACCCCCTGCAACCTTGCCGAAGCACTGCCAGCCTTTGCCATAGAGGCATTACGTGAAGCCATCCCGGCTTTTGAGAAAAACATCCCAGGATTTTCCATGGCGGATGCCGTATTGACCGGTACGGAGACCCGTACCTCTTCTCCTGTCAGGATTGTGCGTGACCGTGAAAGTTTTGAGAGTATTTCCGTCAAAGGCCTGTACCCTGCCGGTGAAGGCGCAGGCTATGCAGGGGGCATCCTTTCTTCCGCCATAGATGGCATTGAAGCGGCACAGGCGATTGCATTATCCATCTCAGCATCTGCGAAAAAACAGGCTGCCCCAGATAACTGACTGTGGGAAAAATCTTGACCTGTTCCAATCAGCGCCTGCGCCTAGGCTTTTCTTTTGAGGGAGCTTTCCTTTCGATGCTTTTTACCGCCTTGGCTTTTTCGGTATTTTTCCGGTCTGCCGTTTTTTCTTTTCTGGCATGCCTTGCATCGCGTTTATCTGCCATTGCCTCCTGACGACGGGAATCCTTCCCCCTTCTGCTGTCCTGCTCCCTGTCTTTCCCCCGGTGATGCGCATCCTTCCTGGATTTAGAATCCCTGTCAGCATGGCTATGACGGGATTCCTTACGGCGGTTCTCTTCTTTTACACCATGTTTAGCTTCCTTGTGCCGTCTAGAACCTTTGTCCCTGGCAGTTTCTTTTGCCGCATCATGATGACGCCTGGATTCCCGTTCCTGATGTCTTACACCTTTATGCCGGCTCCGGCGTTCATGGCGGACTTCCCGGTCACCGCTGTATGAAGGTTCCTCTACAACGGCTTCCTGGACAACAACATCATCGGCAGGTTTCTGGGTATCCGCCAATGTCCGTTCTGTATGACGCCTGCTGACAGAGCGTTCCCTTGGCGGTTCACCTGGGTCATCAGACGAATCATCATAATTGTAGGTATCAGGGCTGGTATCGGCTTCCCTGCTGTACTGCTGCAGG
>CALGGD010000262.1 GCA_937916185.1 uncultured Oxalobacter sp.
AGAACAACATACGGTTCTTCTGTGAGCATAAACACTAACCTTCCATCATTCGGAGTCATTGTCTTGAGTTTTTTCCGCCAGCGAAGCGAACCATCGTCTTCCGATACGGTGGCCTTCACATCACGGATGACGAGCGGTGCATCACCGTCACAGGTCATCGGCTTGTAATGCTCAATGGTATCTGCCTCACCGTTTTTATGGATGCGCCGTACCCATGCACCTGTTTTTGCGGGTTCCCGGCTGTCGTCTGAACGGATGAATACGGTATCTGTCTCGACATCAGCCACCTTGAGCCAATCTGCCCCCAGGAGCGCGGCATCGGTCATCGGTGAGGTTTCCTGTGCGACAGCAGCTGATGCCCAACTGACGCTTAACAGTACGATGGCCAAAAGTTTCTTCATTGCTTTTCCCCTTTTCAGATGGATGGTGTGCCAGTGTGCAGCCGCTTTCCCATGAATCAGCAGGCCTTTCTACCAGTCAAGCCCATTGCCTTTCGCCTTTATGACGGGGGGCGGTACTGTCTTTCCCCTGGCAGGAGCCACTGTCCTGTGCGTTGGAAGCACCCCCGCTTTCCGACCGGCCATCACTGCCTTTTCAGTGGAAGCCGGTGCCTGGTTCTCTTGGACACCAGAGGCAGCAGGGGCTTCAGCAGGTTTTGCCGCTTCTGCCGGTTTCTGTGCTGCGGGCGGTTGAGGTGACGGCTCAGGACTTTTCTTTTTGCCCCCCATAGCAAAAAAGGCACCACCACCCACAATGACAGCGACGGCTATCCCTGCAATGGCATAAATGCCTGTCTTGGATTTCTGCTGGGGTTGGGGTGTCGATTGCTGTTGTTCTGGATGGGGAGAGGAAGATGCTGGAACATTGCCACCGGTTTCAGCGGCATGGGTTTCCGACTCTGTTTCACGTTGGGTCAAAGCGGTCGGCTGTCCGGCTGAAACAGGCGCATCATCGAAACACCGGCTGATGTACCCTGCAAGCTCCCTGCTTATCCTGATGGGGCCAAGCGGTGCCCTAAGCAACCCGTTCTCCTGAAGCTTCGGCAACGACAGCTCTTCACGGTCAGCCTGCCTCAGCAGCCTCAGACGGGCATACTTCCGACCTGCCCTGTCTTCCTGCCCCCCTTCAGGGTCAGGAACCAGCTTGAACTCCCTGTCTTCCGGCGACACTTCTGAAAAGGGCATCGACTCCTTTTCGACAACGGTCTCGTACATCACCCGCTGATAGGGTGCCGAACAGTAGATATAGACGGTATCCCCTACTGCATACCTTGCCGTGTGATGCCAGTCTATGAAACCCAGCTTCCTGAATGCGCCTGCATGGTCATAGACTTTCGGATTGGCTGAAATCATCCAATTTTGCATACATCCATTTCTCCCATCAAAACAGATTTACCGTCTTCCACTGAAACCACCTTGACACCATCTCTCGTCGTATCGGCATCCCCACGACTTCTTTTGGATTCACATAATATGAAAAATCAGGTTTTTCAGCATATTTTTCCAACATCCGCTTATGGGCGTAATCGGACGTTTGATGTCCAGGAAGGCAGAGGAATTTTTACCGGATATAAGGAAAGTGACCTATGGGGTTTCAGAACACCACAGTCTGTCTGTTGGCATTAGACTTCCATCCTTTTCAGAGGTTTTTTATGGAAGCATTGCATCAGATTTCCGCCAGACATCCTGATTTCCACGCATCGCTCCAGCGGTTTCTCAAATCATTGGAGTCCAGTCAGAACACTATCCGGTCATACCAGAATGCCATCAGGTCCTTCATGGATTGGATGGCGGCATCAGATATTGAAAACCCGAAACGGGAAAATGTCATCCAATGGAAAGACCATATGAAGGCTACACGGTCATTGGGGACTGCACAGACATACCTGACTGCTGTCAAAGCTTTCTTCAGGTTCCTGGAACAGGAAAACCTCTATAGGGACATTACAGTCAATATCCGGGGTGTACATGTCGGGAATAACCCCAAAAAAGATCCCTTGACCGTTGAGCAGGTCCTGACGGTCCTGGCAAAAACACAGGAAAACACCAGTGGAAACCGTGACTATGCCATCATCCTGCTGATGGTGACATGTGGTCTCAGGATATCAGAAATCGCCCGTGCCAATATCGGGGATTTCCATTGGTCTGGGAACAGTCTGCTCCTGTCCATCCATGGCAAGGGGAAAGACGGTAAAACCGAATTTGTCCCAGTCCCTGGAATCACAGCACAGGCAATCAACCATTACCTCAATACCCGCAAAAGGGCAGATGAAAACTCTCCGTTGTTTGTTTCACAGAGCAACAACCATTATGGCAGGCGGATATCTCCACGAAGCATCAGCCGAATGGTCAAGCAGACCTTTATGGAATGCGGGCTGTGCAACAGGCGTCTGACTGCACATTCACTGAGGCATACCGCCATCACACTGTCATTGATAGCAGGCAGCTCCCTGCAGGAAGCCCAGCAGTTTGCCCGTCACAGCCTGATTACAACCACACAAATCTATGCCCATAATCTGGAACATGTCAGGAACCCCTGTGCTGACAGGGTTGCGGAAGCATTGTTTCCGCAACGCTCTTTTGCTGCACTGTTAAAAGGAAAGATGGCGTTCAATCAAGAAGGAAAGGAGAATATCCGACTATGAAATCGACTTCCAATAGTATAGAATGGACTTGTTGTAAAGGCAGACAGCATAAGGACGTTGATATAAATCTATCTTATTATGGGATTTTTCAAGTTTCTCAATGTCCGATTACGCCCATAAGCGGATGTTGAATCCTCTTATGGAAGCCTCGGTCAGCCAGCCCTGCAACCTGGTTGGATTATAGCAGGGACTAACGGGAAAACGTACCTTTCCGATATGCCAGTGCGCCACTATGTGACGTACTGGCAAGGTGCTTCATCAACTGGCAAAGGGACCGGCACTTCAGAATGATGCTGACAACCGATTCAGGTGGAACTGGAATCACTGTAAACCATTTCAGGCGTATCAAGGAAACCTGTCAACTGATTCAGGAAAGCACAGGGTTGACCTGCCAACTATTTTAAGATTATTCTTGTTTTGTTGATTTTTAAAATATTATTTTAAAAATTAATTTTTTTAGAAAATTCTTAAAATAGAGTCTATTCCACCATGATCAAGCGTGAACACTACATATCCCAAATCAGACCTTTCTACGAAAGTGGCCTGGTAAAAATCATCACCGGAATCCGCCGCTGTGGAAAGTCTATAATTCTGCAGCAAGTGTGCAAAGAATTGGAATCTGAAGCCAAAAGGTGCCTTTTCCTGGACTTTGACATGCGGCCTGTGCGGAAAAAGATACCGGATGCCGATGCCCTGATTGCATTTGTCGATGAACACCTTGGCAATGAGAAACTGTATCTTTTCCTGGATGAAGTCCAGAACATCGAAGGCTGGAATGAGGCATGCAGGACACTGCGGCTTTATAACTGCTCTGTCTTCGTCACCGGCAGCAACTCAAAGCTGCTGTCCCGGGAATTCACCAAAGAACTGTCTGGACGGTATGTCTCTTTCCGGGTCAAACCATTTGTTTATCAGGAAGCAAAGGAATATGCAGATCAGTTGGGCAGACCTTTTGAAATCAGCGACTACCTGATATGGGGTGGATTCCCTGCCGCACTGGAACAACCCAACGAAGAGGCACTCAGGCGGTACCTGAACGACTTGAACAGTACCATTATCTACAACGACCTCGAAAACAGGTACAACATCCGCAAAAAAGATGTCTTTGAACGCATCGTTGACTATATCCTGGTATCAAACGCCCGGATTTTCAGCGCAAAATCCATAGCAGATTATATGAAGGGGCAAAATATCACTATCACTGTCCCAACAGTCATAAAGTACCTGGAATACCTGAAAGAAGCTTATGTGATTGAGGAAGTCCCCCTCTACTCACCGAAAGCCAAGGCAAAGATGAGCTATTATCACAAACTTTATGACGAAGACGTATCCATGAACAGCATCAGGGCTGAAAGCAGACACTATGACCTGACCCACAACCTTGAGAATATTGTTTACAACGAGCTTGTTTACCGGGGATATGAGATTTCCGTCTATAACCACAAAGGCAGGGAAATCGATTTCCGTGCATCCAAAGACGGCAAACTTTACCTCATCCAAGTAGCATACAGTGTCGCTGAAAGGAAAGCCTATGACAGGGAGTTTTCTGCTTTCGCCAGTATTGACAACGCCATGAAAAAAATCCTCATCACGAATGATGATATCGACTATTCAACAAGCACTGTCTATCACTACAGACTGAAAGACTTTCTGCTGATGGATGGGCTGTAACCAGATTCCCGCTCTATCAACCATATCCTGCCAGCAGGAAACGGGAATCCTCCAGGCGGGAATGGACAGGATATTCACCTGGCGTAACTGGCCGCCATGTCTTTTGCTGTCTTCACAAAAACTTCCCGCAGCGATGCCGGTTCCAGGACTTCGACATCCGCTCCGAACGCCATCAGCCACCAACGCAGCTGGGAGGTGTCTGAAACGGTCGCCTCGACACGGACTTTACCCCCCTCTTCGGTCAGTTCCTGGTCTCTGGACAAAGGGGTCTCATAAAGGTGGGCGGCGGCTGTTTCTGAAAAAAGCGCAACCAGATGGATGGTTCCCCGGTCAAAGAAACCCAATGCACCGGAAGCCATGTAATCGGCAAGGCAGAAGCCCTTGGGCCTCCTGGAAGGCCGGTCCAGTTTTTCCGCCGAGCGGATGCGGTGCAACGCAAACAGACGGATATCGGTGTATCCATCGACCGTCACGATCAGGTATATGACGCTGCCACGCTGGACAAGCCCCAATGGATGGACGGTATGGGTCTGTTTCCTGCGTTTGGAACGAGAGGTATAACTGATTTCAAGCAGTTTTTCCGATAACAGGGCATCATGGACGGTTTCGAGGATGCCTTCGTCATATTCAGGGGCAATCAACGGCTGGCTGGCGGAAATCAGGGTCACTTTGTCCCGCCAGTCCGCCATGTTCCTGACGCTGTCGCCGCTCAGCAGCACGTTGTCGGCATACCGGAAATATGGGGACAGGACATTCATCAGCGATGCCGGCAGCAGGTTCCTCAGATGGTCATGCGCCAGGCTGAGGGTCAGCGCCTGGATGGGCGACATGCCAGGTACGGCAAACATGCCGGCATCCCTCTGCCAGCTCCATCCATAGGGCCGGGAACGGTCGTCCGCCTGGAGCGGGAAGATGCCTGACAGAGTCTGAAGGTTCCTCTCAATCGTCCGTTTGCTGACAGCGAACCCTTCATCCTCCAGACGGTGCATCAGGTCGGTCGCCGTGATTTTCCTTGGATACTGCGGGATGTTTTTCAGGATTGCCCACTGCCTCAGCAGGGTTTCCAGTCCATTGCCTTTGTTGCTCATCATGTTCTCCTACCTGTCATTGTGCCTCTGATTCCCTGCTTTTCCCTCATGGGTGCCACCCTGAGTCCCGTGCCCAGGGACTGACCTTATTATAGGCACCTGAACGTCATGTTATGACGCATCGGGAAAGGTATGCGGGCTGACCGCTCCCATTCACTCTGCCAGCAACCAGTCGATCAGGTTGATGGAACGGATGCCTTCATATGACTGGATGAAATCCCTGTCCATCGACAGGACGGTTTTTTCATAATTGTCATTGATTGCCTGCAGCGGCCTCAGTTCCCGGTCACGGGTTTCCTTTGCCGCCATGCTTTCAGTAACCTGGATATAGACTTTCTTATCAGGTTTTTCAGCAATGAAATCGACTTCAGTATCACCGAACTTACCGATATAAATACGGTAATCCCTTCTAAGCAGTTCAAGGAAAACGATGTTTTCCAAGATATGTCCCCTGTCTGCATCGCGGTATCCAAGCAGGATGTTCCGGAATCCCAAATCGATGATATAGTTTTTACCCAAGGTCTTCAGCTGTTGCCGCCCTTTGATATCATATCTGCCCACAGAATAGAAAATATAAGCATTGCGGAGCATCTCGACATACCTTTCAACTGTCCTGCCTGCTGTTTTCCTTGCCTTCCCACCTTCAAGATTGCCCTCATCCGTCAGTACATTCCCGATGTTGTTTGGAGAAGTGATGCTGCCAATTGTTGAGCAGAGATAACGCATGATTTTCTGCAGTGTTGTCTGGTCAGCCCCTTTATTGCGTTGAAGGACATCGCGGAGTATGACGGTTGAATAAATCCCTTCAAGGACTTGATGGCATCTGGACTCATTGAACTGGTATTCATGGAGGACAGGCATTCCCCCAAACTGAAGATAACGCTGGAACCGGCTTTCGATGGATCCGCTGGCATCGAATTGATAAAACGTCAGGAATTCCCTGAAAGAAAGCGGCAGCATACGGATTTCAACATACCTGCCTGAAAGCAAGGTGGAAAACTCCGTTGAGAAAAGGTATGCGTTTGAGCCAGTGATATAAATGTCAACATCAAAGTCAAGGCGGAACGATTCAATGGCTTTTTCCCAATGTTCGACAACCTGAAGTTCATCAAAAATCAGATAGGTTTTGGCGTTATCAGGAATACGCTTGCTGACATCCTCATAGAAAGCCCCGTAATCTTTCAATTCACGGTAACGGAGGGACTCCAGATTCATATGAATGATATTCTGAGGAGGTACACCATCATCAAGCAGGTATTGATGGTAAAGTTCCAGCAATGAAGACTTCCCGCACCGTCTGATACCGGTCACGATTTTAACGGGACTGGTATTGCGATGCCCAATAAGCTGGTTGAGGTACTCTGGCCGGTTGATAAGATTGGTTGCCATCATCTGTTTTTCCCTATCAGGAAGGTTTCCCCCATCTTAATGGAAAGCAACTTCAAGTCAATACTTTTTGATATGAAAGTCAAAAATTATAAAAAATAATGATGTTTTTGACTTATATATCAAAAAATAATATCCTTAAACAGGATTGCTTGATGTAGGAAAAATGGCAAAAAGACTCTGGTGACAGCTTCAAAAACCTTCACCAGCTTCATGAGAGCATGGAATCAACTGTGCCTTGCCCTGTTTTATGCCATGCCTGTCAGTCACTGGTTTCAGTGACATCTTCTTCAGTCAGTTCCAGGTATTCGGTTTCCCCTGACAGGGAACAGCACATGGTGATTTCCAGGCTGGGCGGTCCTCCATGGATTTTCATCCGGCTTTCTGCCATATCGATATAGGATTGGATGGTCTGGTCTGTGACGTTGCCTGCCAGGTTTTCCCTCACAAAGTCTGCGATGGCTTTTTTCCCTGCTTCGTTGATGGTCCTGCCCATGACTGCTCCTTGTTTTCAATGTACTGACAGAAGAGATTATGGCATATCTGCCCTTGGAATTGATGCCTGTGGATTTTCCAAGATGCCCTTTATCAGTTTTTCAAAGCTGTTATCGGCACGACAAAGACACCGTCAGGACGTTGATAAGCTGCATTTGACAGTCCACAGACAACGCAGAGTGTTTGGGGAGGTTTGGCTTTTGCATCCTGTTCAAAGGCTTTCTTGATTTTCAGCAGATTGGCGGCACCGGCATCAATTTCATTGGCGCCGAGCTTGATTTCGAACGCACTCCACTCGCCATTGGGCAATTCAATGACAGCATCAATTTCTCTATTACTGTAATCTTGGTAGTGATACAGTCTGCCATCAAACGTTTCTGCATAGATACGCAGATCTCTTTCGACCAGTGCTTCAAAAAGGAACCCCAATGTATTGAGGTCTCCAAGCAACCTGTCAGGTGTTGCGCCTAGGAGTGCACAGGCAAGGGATGGGTCGCAGAAATGGCGCTTTTCCTGCTGTTTGACCCGCACGGAAGAACGCAGTGAGGTCGAGAATGGCAGCTGGTTGTCCAGCAGGAACAACCGGTTGAAGATGTCCAGGTATTCTGCGATGACATTGATATCAATATCATCGTCATCTTTTTCTATGATGTCCCGTTTCAATGTCCTGTTGGAAGCCGTTGTACTTTCATTCCTCGCTAAAGACCGGAGAAGTTTATGTATCTTGCGGGTATCCCGTTTTATGCCATCCAACCGATAAATGTCATCAGCCAGGATTGCCTGGATGTATTGACCAGGAAGCAGCATTGCAAGGTCAAGCGGTACACCGATGTTTTCAGGCCAGCCGCCCCGGATAATCCGGTCGATGATTTCCATCAGGTCAACCTCTCCTGTCATCAACGACGGGGCTTCCCCGGTACAGATGTCCTTCAGGGATACCTGTCCACTGGAATAGCCTGCCTCATAGAGTGACATGGTATGCATCCTGAGCCTGGCAATCCGCCCAGCTCCGCTATGGAGGATACCTTTGTGTTTTGGTGTGGATGACCCTGTCAGGATGAACCCACCTTTGGTACCAGACCTGTCAACATGAGCCCTGACCGCATCCCATAAGGCAGGGACTTCCTGCCATTCGTCAATCAGTCGTGGAGATGCTCCAGAAAGGACAAGGGAAGGATTCATTTCTGCAAGCCGACGGTTCTGGAAATTCCCATCAGGATTCCCAATCCTGACCTCACTTGCAGCATGAAAAGCTGAAGTCCATGTTTTTCCACACCATTTCGGTCCTTCAATACAGATGGCACCAAATGCAGACAGATGTTTTACCACCTGTATGTCAATGAGACGTTCTATATATCTGTCATTTTTCATGTTATGGTCTTTTTTGAGAGGTTCTTGTGTTGCAGTATAGCAGAACCTGACATATTTTAGAAAATCAACCAGACATATTTTTAATTTTCAAACAGATATATTTGGAATTTTTAATCAGACAGATTCAACGGTAAAACGCAGACCGTCTTTTGACCTTGATGACAGGAATGTCTATCATGGCAGGTTTGACCTGATACCTGGCCATCCCGTTTGGTTTGACCAGCGCAGGGCTGATGTTCCTTTTCCACTTCCTGGGCAGGACACGGATGATGGAAAACCGTCTATCCGCCCGTGGTTGCAGGACAGGCAACGCCTAAAGCACAGGCACTTTCTCCTTCAGGAACGCACAGGCAACCGTTTCATCCCGTGTCCGTGCGAATGGCGGCATGCTCCGCCAGATCCTGCCACCATAGGGCTTGTCAACCAGCCGGGTGTCACAGACCATCAGGACACCGATGTCCTTGTCATCACGGATCAGCCTGCCTGCCCCCTGCTTCAGGCTGATGATGGTCTCCGGCACCTGATAGTCCATGAAACCGTTCCCGCCATTCCGTTCAAGGACTTTCAGCCGTGCAGCCAGCACGGGATCATCGGGCGGCGCAAACGGCAGTTTGTCCACGATGACCAGAGAAAGCGCCCTGCCTTTGACATCCACGCCTTCCCAGAAGCTCTGGCTGCCGATCAGGATACCGTTCCCTGCACGGCGGAACTGTTCGAGGAGTTCGTGCCGGCTGGCGGTGCCTTGGACAAAGAGGGGG
>CALGGD010000263.1 GCA_937916185.1 uncultured Oxalobacter sp.
GTAATACAAGTGGAAGAAAATGTTTCATTGGCAATTTCCTAGACTATAAATTTGGATTGGTACATTTGACTTCTGGAGTCTACTTCTAAATTATGATACTCTGTAGTGGTATTTTTTCTCAAGGGATAAAATCATGAAAAGAACATTTCTTATTGCTGTTTCCATTTCTACAATAGCCCTTCTTACAGGCTGTACTACTCAGACCCTCAAGCCGGCAGAAGAGACAATCGAACCCGGAGAAGTATGCATAGTTCCTGATAATTCTCCTCGCAAAGTTGCATATAACGTAACTATTGATGCACTTAAGGAAAAAGGTTTCACTGTAAAAGAAATCGAATGGGACAAACTAGATGATTGTGATGATGTTCTAAATATGCAGAGTAAATTTAGATGGGATGTTGCATGGTTTGCTTCAGATCTCCATATAAAATATGCAAAAAAAGGCAAAGTAATTGCTGAAAGCAAATATCATTGTACGAGTGGCCTGAATTTTAGCAAATTTATCAATACTCGTGAAAAAGTCCATGATATGCTTAATAAAATGATGCCAGGTACAAAAAAATTACATTCTCGTTATGAGTCACAAAAATATGGTTCAATGAACTTAGGCGATATCCATTTTGAGCCTGATGAAGCAGCTCCTGTCAAAAGAGATCCTGCTTATGATGAAATGGAATAGACTCTGGTTTATAAAAAAACTGCTAATATGGGGCTATTCTAAAATGATTTGATAATTTGGAATAGCCCTATATTTTTTATTGATAGCGGGATTTGAGTTTCTTAGTGTTTGGCATCATACCGTTGAGCATCTTGTTGACCATTTCTTTGGTATTGATGTATTTATCAAAAGTTGCATTATTTGAATGCGTATAATGGGCTTCTGATATCACATTGCCTTTTTCAAAAAGTTTCAGATGGATCTGTGTTGTAAAATTAGACATCCCCCATTCGGATGCGCTTTGGCATGACATGACGTAATAACAGTCATCAATCTTCATGTTGGACTTTTCTTCGAGGTTTGTGAAACCTTTTTCCTGTAAGCCTTCGATAACACGGTTATAGGCTTCTTTCCGTTTCGCATCGTCTGGCAATACACAGATTTTCTTTCTGACATCGACATTATGTTTTGATGGTTTGAGCGTTTCACTTGGACCAGCACAGCCTGCCAAGAGTGCTGTACAGCTTGCGGCAATCAAAGCAAGCCTGAATTTTTTATCCATAATTCCCTCCCTGTTGTTTGATAACTGCTTAATATTAAACCATTTCAAAAGTTATTAGCAGGATTTCCAGTCAAGTCATCCTGTTTAAGAATCATTGTTGCGGAACAGGCATCAAGGTGATTGGAAGACAGAAATCACCAAAGGACCGTCAATCCATGATTCCCATTTTCCAAAACTGTCATTAAGTCCATTTAATCCGAACATTCTTGCGTCCTTGACGGCATTCTGGCTGGATTGCCATTTGTAACAAGCTTCTTTCTTGGTCCATAACAGATAGAAATGATTGCGCCTTGATTCTTCAGGTTGATGTTCCAGCCATCGTTTTTCTTCTTCCAAGAAGACAAACTGGGATATTGCATCAATATTCCTGCTGTTTTCCATCTTTTCAATATCCAAGCCAATCGGAGCAGTTAGGCTGGTTGCGCAGGCGATGAAATTCTTGCTGTGTGAAAGGCTGAATCTGATGTTTTCAGAGACAGTACCATCAATCAGATAAACAGGGGCGGCATTGCTGTTTTCTTGGAAAGCAATTCGATGGCAGTTTATTCCAAGTAATTCTGATAGGGCGTATTTCAGGAGAATCCGTCCAAGCAGGAACTGGGAGCGTCGTTGCCGATGGACAATCCTTGAATATCTAAGCAATGTTCCTTGGTCGAGCAGTGGTAGAAGGGTTGTCTCATCCAATCCGGAAATCTGGTCTGTATCCAACATCCAGATTTCAGCGTTGCCATTGAGTTCTTTTCTCTTGATGGTTGTTATGATTTCTTGGGGAATGATTTGGGTATCAGGCATACCGTTTGAAAATCAGGGAAGTATTGATGCCTCCAAAAGCAAAGTTGTTGGACATCACATATCCACAATCAATGGTTCTACCGTTTCCAACGATATAATCAAGGTCAGCGCAGTCAGGGGCTCTTTCCTTGAGATTGATGGTTGGATGGAACCACCTCTCATTCATCATATTGATGGTTACCATGGCTTCCAAGGCCCCACAGGCTCCAAGGGTATGGCCTGTATAGCTTTTCAGGGAACTGATGGGGGTTCTCTCTCTGAACAGTTCAAAGGTTGCGCGTGTTTCTGCAACATCGCCGTGCTGTGTCCCTGTCCCATGTGCATTGATGTAGCCAATGTCCTGAGAAGAGAGTCCTGCATCTTTGAGGGCGATTTCCATAGCCCGTTTCATCGTATTGAAATTGGGTTTTGTGACATGTGTGCCATCGCTGTTTGTTCCGAAACCGACAATTTCAGCATAAATCCTGGCACCACGTGCTTCCGCATGTCCCAGTTCTTCCAGGATGAGTGTCCCTCCGCCTTCTCCCAAGACAAGCCCATCACGGTTTCTGTCAAATGGACGCGGGGTCAGTTCTGGCGTGTCGTTTTTTACACTGGTGGCAAAAAGGGTATCGAAGATTGCAGCGTCAGCTACTGACAATTCTTCCGCACCACCTGCAATCATCATGGTCTGATAGCCGTTCTTGATGGATTCATAAGCATAACCGATGCCTTGGCTGCCAGAGGTGCAGGCACTTGATGTGGTGATGATACGGCCCGTAATGCCAAAGAAAATATCAAGATTGACCGGTGCTGTATGACTCATCATCTTGATATAGGTGTTGGCATTGATGCCCTTGACAGTCTTGTTCCAGAAAAGGCTTGCAAGATCGACTGTTGCGGCAGCACTTCCTGCTGATGAACCATAAGAGATTCCCATAGAACCATTATGGATTTCAGGACTGTCGATCAAGCCGGCATCCATCAGGGCTTTTTCTGTTGCACTGGCGGCAA
The DNA here is from genome assembly GCA_937916185.1 of uncultured Oxalobacter sp. Classification (GTDB taxonomy): domain Bacteria; phylum Pseudomonadota; class Gammaproteobacteria; order Burkholderiales; family Burkholderiaceae_D; genus Oxalobacter. The sequence continues at coordinate 3,006 of CALGGD010000263.1, forward strand.
ACAATGAAACCCTATCCATGCTGCGCATGGTTTTCCTGTTGAACCGGTCAGAGAGGGGGATTTCTTCAACAGGCGCACCAAGCAGGGTATAGAGTCCCTCATATGCTTTCCAGCCTTCCATCTGTTTCACCGCATTTGTGCAGCTTTTGAGTTTTGTCAGGATTGTTGCCCAATCGTTCCCAAGGGAACTGATGCCTGCCATCCCAGTTATGACTACCCGTTTTTTCAAGCTAAACCTCCATTGACTGAAATGACCTGACGCGTAATATAGGCTGCTTCTTCAGACAGCAGGAAATTGGCCGCAGCAGCAACTTCTT
>CALGGD010000264.1 GCA_937916185.1 uncultured Oxalobacter sp.
GTGGTTTGGTTTGCCGCGAGGTGAAGAAGAACGACGACGTGGTGGCCACCTTGGCGGAGCGTATCGTAGGCCGCGTGTCGGTCCACGACATTACCGACCCCAACACCGGCGAGGTGATTGTGGTTGCCGGCGAGGAGATAACCGATGCCGACGCCGCGCGCATTGACGCCAGCCCCATCGAGAGTGTGGAAATCCGCTCGGTGCTCACCTGCGAGGCCAAACGCGGCGTGTGTGCCAAGTGCTACGGCCGCAACCTCGCGTCGCACCGCATGGTGCAGAAAGGCGAGGCGGTGGGCGTGATTGCCGCGCAATCAATCGGCGAGCCCGGTACTCAGCTTACCTTGCGTACGTTCCACGTGGGTGGTGTGGCAAGCAACATTGCCGCGCAAAACAAACTCGTGAGCAAGTACGAAGGCGTGATTCGTTTCGACGAAGTGCGCACCATTCGCGAGGATGCCGACGGCATCGCGGAAGGTGGCGAGATTGTAATCGGACGTCTCGGCGAGGTGCAGATTATCAACGACAAAGGCGTGATGCTCACCTCCGCTCCCGTGCCCTATGGCGCCAGAATGTTCGTTCACGACGGCGACCGCGTGGAAGCCGGTACCGTGATTTGCGAGTGGGACCCCTTCAACAACGTTATCGTGAGCGAAGTGAGCGGTACCATTCGTTTCAACAACCTTGTAAAAGACGTGACCTACCGCGAGGAAATCGACGAAGTGTCGGGCAACAGCGAGATGATTATCATCGAGACACGCGACCACAGCAAGATTCCGGAGGCACAGCTCTTCAACGAGGCCGGCGAACAGGTCAAGACCTACTCGCTGCCCGTGGGCGCGCGCCTGATAAAGGAAGAAGGTTCGGAAATCCGCACCGGCGAAGTGTTCGTCAAGATACAGCGCACGTCGAGCGGCGGTGCCGGTGATATCACCGGCGGTCTGCCCAGGGTTGCGGATCTCTTCGAGGCCCGTCCTCCCAAGGAGCCGGCCATTCTGGCTGAGATCGACGGCCTGGTGAAGTTCGGCAAGGAGACCAAGGGCAAGCGTCGTCTGGTCATTGAGGGACCGGACGGGGAGACCCATGAGGAGCTCATTCCCAAGTGGCGTAACATCAACGTCTACGAGGGCGAGTCCGTGGAGAAGGGCGAGATGATCGTGGACGGCGCTGAGGCCGCAGCGGATATCCTCCGGCTCCGGGGTGTCAGCGAGGTTGCCCGCTACATCGTCAATGAAGTCCAGGACGTGTACAGGGCCCAGGGTGTGAAGATCAATGACAAGCACATTGAGGTCATTGTCCGCCAGATGCTGCGCCGTGTGAATATCAAGGATCCTGGCGACACACGCTTCATCCCGGGTGAGCAGGTTGAGCGTTCTGACCTGCTGGTTGAGAATGAACGGGTCATCAAGGAAGGCAAGGTTCCGGCAACATATGACAATGTCCTGCTGGGCATCACGAAGGCTTCCCTGTCAACGGATTCCTTCATCTCGGCGGCCTCGTTCCAGGAAACCACCCGTGTGCTGACTGAAGCGGCGATCATGGGCAAGGAAGACCGGTTGAGGGGGCTGAAGGAAAATGTCATTGTCGGCCGCCTGATCCCTGCCGGTACAGGGCTGACTGTCCACCGTGCACGCCGCCGCAAGGCTGCATGGGAACGTGAGGAACGTGAAGCCCTGATACAGGAAGAACTGCAGAAAGCGGAAATGGCTGAACAGGCCATGGCTGAGGCAATGGTTCCTGTTGAGGATGTTCCACCTGTCCAGCCGGATACGGACAGCCCTGAACCGGTCTAAGGTGACGGGTTCCCGGGGAATCCCGGCCGGTTTCTGGAACTTCCGGTCAACAGCCTCTTGGCACACCAAGAGGCTGTTGTATTTATCAAAAACAGGAATCCGTCGCCGCCTGAAAAAATTGACTTACATATCCGGACAGTCTAAAATCCCATTTCTCAGTGTCTGTGGATAATTTGCAAGTTTGCTGTTCCGGCGCTTTTCCACAACAAGTGTTTTCTGTAAGTCCCCGACTGGGCTGAACGGTCGGGATTTTCTTTAAATATTTATTTAGTTGGATAAAATCGATGCCAACCATCAATCAATTGATCCGCCAGCCACGTGTAAGCGTTAAAGCTAAGAGCAAATCTCCAGCGCTGGCAAGCTGCCCGCAGAAACGCGGCGTATGCACCCGTGTCTATACGACAACACCGAAGAAACCTAACTCCGCAATGCGTAAAGTTGCCAAGGTAAGGTTGACCAACGGTTTCGAGGTCATTTCCTATATCGGCGGCGAAGGGCACAACCTCCAGGAACACAGCGTAGTCCTGCTCCGTGGTGGCCGTGTCAAGGATCTTCCAGGTGTCCGTTATCATATGGTCCGTGGTTCCTTGGATACCCAGGGTGTCAAAGACCGTAAGCAGGCACGTTCCAAATACGGTGCAAAACGCGCTAAAGCTGCTAAATGATTTGAGCCGGTCGAGTGACCGAGTAAGTGGTGTGTCATGATGGCCACCGTGAGTCGCAAGACTCAGCTGAAGATAGAAAGGAAAACAAATGCCTCGTCGTCGTGAAGTCCCGAAACGAGAAATCCTGCCAGACCCGAAGTTCGGGAATGTTGATGTTGCGAAGTTTGTCAACATCCTGATGCTGTCTGGCAAGAAGTCAGTCGCAGAAAGCATCATCTATGGTGCTTTCGATATCATCGCAGACAAGACCGGAAAAGAACCTCTGGAAGTGTTTGCACAGGCTGTCAACAACTGCAAGCCTATTGTTGAAGTCAAATCCCGCCGGGTCGGTGGTGCAAACTACCAGGTTCCGGTTGAAGTCCGTCCGGCACGCAGGATGGCGCTTTCCATGCGCTGGCTGCGTGAAGCTTCCATCAAACGCAGCGAAAAATCCATGCCGCAGCGTCTGGCCGGTGAGCTGCTTGAAGCAGCGGAAGGCCGTGGCGGTGCAATGAGGAAACGCGATGAAGTCCATCGCATGGCTGAAGCCAACAAGGCTTTCTCCCACTTCCGTTTCTGACAGGAATGGTGGCGGCGGATATGGAGTGCGATTTCATACCGCCGGTTGGATTTTCTCAAAGGCCGGGTGGCACATCGGAAAAGGATGCCGCTCGGTTTTCTTCATAAAAAGATTAGGATAGATAATGGCTCGCAAGACCCCGATTCAGCGTTACCGGAACATTGGTATTTCTGCCCATATTGACGCAGGCAAGACGACGACCACGGAACGCATTCTTTTTTACACTGGCGTCAACCACAAGATGGGTGAGGTCCATGACGGCGCTGCAACCATGGACTGGATGGAACAGGAACAGGAACGTGGCATCACCATCACTTCTGCCGCAACCACCTGCTTCTGGTCCGGCATGGGTGGCGATTACCCCCAGCACCGTATCAACATCATTGATACCCCGGGGCACGTTGACTTCACCATTGAAGTTGAACGTTCGATGCGTGTCCTCGACGGCGCGTGCATGGTCTACTGTGCGGTTGGCGGTGTCCAGCCCCAGTCTGAAACCGTCTGGCGCCAGGCAAACAAATACAACGTCCCGCGTCTGGCGTTTGTCAACAAGATGGACCGTACCGGCGCAAACTTCTACAAGGTCTATGACCAGATGCGTTCCCGCCTGAAGGCGAATCCGGTTCCTGTCCAGGTGCCGATCGGTGCTGAAGACAATTTTGAGGGCGTTGTCGACCTGGTCAAGATGAAGGCCATCTACTGGGATGATGAGTCCAAAGGCGTCAAGTTTGAATACCGTGACATTCCTGACAACCTGCAGGACCAGGTTCAGGAATGGCGTGAAAAACTGGTCGAGACCGCTGCGGAATCCAGCGAAGAGCTGATGGAGAAGTTCCTGGAAAACGGCGACCTGCCAGAAGAAGACATCAAGAAGGCTTTGCGCCAGCGGACCATTGACGGTGAAATCGTGCCGATGATGTGTGGTACCGCATTCAAGAACAAGGGTGTCCAGGCCATGCTGGATGCAGTGATCGATTACCTGCCGTCTCCGGTTGATATTCCTGATGTCAAGGGGGTTGACGAGTTCGACAAACCGGCTTCCCGCCGTGCTGCCGATGATGAGAAGTTCTCCGCACTGGCGTTCAAGCTGATGACCGACCCGTTTGTCGGCCAGCTGATTTTCTTCCGTGTCTATTCCGCTGTTGTCAATTCCGGCGATACCGTCCTGAATCCAATCAAGGGCAAGAAGGAACGTATCGGCCGTATCCTGCAGATGCACGCCAACCAGCGTGAGGAAATCAAGGAAGTCGTTGCAGGTGACATCGCTGCGGCGGTCGGTCTGAAAGAAGCGACAACCGGTGAAACCCTGTGCGACCCATCCGCACCGATCATCCTCGAAAGGA
>CALGGD010000265.1 GCA_937916185.1 uncultured Oxalobacter sp.
GAATCGGGAACCCCCATGTCATTTACATGTCCCCGCAGGGGAAGCCGCTGACACATGAGAAAGTGGTGGAACTGGCGCAGGAACCAGGATTGGTCATTCTCTGCGGGCGGTATGAAGCGGTTGACCAGCGTCTGTTGGACAGAATGGTCGATGAAGAAATCAGTATCGGGGATTTTGTCCTTTCTGGGGGCGAGATTCCCGCCATGGCATTGATGGATGCCGTTATCCGTCAATTGCCAGGAGCCCTGCACGACAATCAGTCGGCGCAGGAAGACAGTTTTGTTTCAGGAATCCTTGATTGTCCGCATTACACACGTCCATCTGAATATCATGGCGTGCCGGTGCCGCCAGTGCTGATGGGGGGCAACCATGGTGAAATCGCACTGTGGCGTCGCAGGCAGGCATTGCTGATGACCAGGACAAAACGTCCCGATTTGCTTGAAAAGGCGGAAAGGGAAGGAATGCTGTCAGAAAGAGACAGAAAATTTCTGGAAGACAGCGGTTTGTAGTATAGTAGCGCCCGTGGAAAATTTTCCATGTTTATCATCAACCGTCATCCTATACCGGGCATCAATCTGCAAGGGGCAGATAAAACAACAGCGCCGGCATGATGATTTTAGGAGTCAAAATGAACCTGATTGATCAGTTAGAAAAAGAAGAAATGGAACGTCTGGGCAAGGATATCCCTGAATTTGCCCCTGGTGATACCGTTGTTGTCAACGTTCTTGTTGTTGAAGGTACCCGTAAACGTGCCCAGGCTTACGAAGGTGTTGTGATTTCACGCCGTAACCGTGGCCTGAATTCAAACTTCATCGTCCGTAAGATTTCCTCAGGGGAAGGGGTTGAGCGTACATTCCAGCTGTATTCCCCGCTTATCGAATCCATCAAAGTCAAACGTCGTGGTGATGTCCGCCGTGCAAAACTGTTTTACCTGCGTGGACGTACCGGCAAGGCAGCCCGTATCAAGGAAAAACTGCCAACCCGCAAGGCAACCACTGCCTGATTGCTGTGAGGGAGATGATTCAAAGGGGACGTCCAGGATGTCCCCTTTTTTGTGTCATCCAGGGTTGTCATGACAAGCAAATTCATTGATCCGACCGTTCAACCTGTTGATGCCATTGCGGAAGGTGCGCCTGTATCGTCAGACCGCCTGACAGCAGATGCACTGCGCCATCGATTTGCCTTTCCACCTGAATGGCAGCCGGAAGTCAGTGAAGAGAAACGGTTTGTTGACCGCAACTGGCAGGCTGCTGCGGTGCTTGTTCCTTTGGTTGACCGTCCAGAAGGGATGTCTGTGCTGCTGACACAGCGCTCCATGCGGCTGAAGGATCATCCGGGGCAGATCAGTTTTCCTGGGGGTAGGGTCGATGAAGAAGACGACACGCATATTGAGACTGCGTTGCGGGAAGCAGAAGAAGAAGTCGGTATTGACCGTGACCGTGTCGAGATTCTTGGACTGATGCCGGAATACCGTACAGGAAGCGGTTTCAAGGTCATACCCGTTGTCTCTATTGTCCATCCTCCTTTTGAAATCAGTCTCAATAGACGGGAAGTCGAGGATGCTTTTGAACTGCCGTTCTCATTCTTCATGAATGGCACGAACTACCAGATCCGTTCCGCTTATTTCTCCAATGCATTGGGCAGACGCTGGTTTTATACCATCCCATGCAACGGGCGTTTTGTCTGGGGTGCCACAGCAGCAATGTTGCGTAATCTGTATCATTTCATCCGTGCATGATTTCCGGATTTCCAGACAGCTGCCGGCAACCGGTAAAACCGGTTGATAACCTGCTATGGAACAGCTATTGTATCGACATATAAGTGCTGTCGGTTTCTGACAGTGTTTTCGATGCGTTTTCCCTGCGTATTGCAGGTGAAAGACAGGGGGAAAAATGGTTTCTTCAGTATTGATTAACGATTCACTCGAAAATCTTGCGGCTGGGTTGTCCAAGGCAGATGGCAAGTCTGTCATGGATGCCTTTGAATTCGTCAAGGCTTCCTGTCCGGACATTACAGTGGTCTGCGGGCAGCCTGGAGCGGAATTCGCCAAGAATGTCGGGTTGATTCTGGCAGAACTCAATACAGATGCCCAGACGCGTATTGCAGGGATGGTTGCATTGATACCGGAATACTATCCCGAAGTGCTGGAAAAAATCGAACCACAGTTCGGCGCCGATGTTTTCAGTCTGGTTGACAGCTTGAGAAAACTCCTGAAGCTCAAAGATCTCACCGGTGGGCTTGAGGAGATGGCACGGGGGAAGAATGCCGCACAGATCCGCAAGGCACAGGCGGAA
>CALGGD010000266.1 GCA_937916185.1 uncultured Oxalobacter sp.
GGATCGACAGGTCCCACATAGTAAATCACACGGTTCGTGAAATCGACCGGCAGGTTCTCACCCTTGGCAAGCATGTCCTGGATCCGTTTATGAGCGGCATCCCGTCCCGTCAGCATCTTGCCGTTCAGCAGCAGGGGCTGCCCTGGTTTCCACGAAGCCACTTCCTCACGGGTCAGCGTATCCAGGTTCACACGGGTTGACTTCTCGACATCCGGTGTCCAGCTGATGGCTGGCCAGTCAGACAGGGCAGGGGGATCCAGATAGACCGGTCCCGAACCATCCAGCACAAAATGCGCATGGCGTGTCGCCGCACAGTTAGGGATGATTGCAACCGGTTTCGATGCAGCATGGGTCGGGTACATATGGATCTTCACATCCAAGACAGTCGTCATGCCACCGACACCCTGCGCCCCAATACCGAGCGCATTGATTTTATCGCACAGCTCAATACGCAGAGCCTCCACCTCATTCTGGGGACCCCGTTCCCGCAGTTCAGCCATGTCGATGGATTCCATCGCCGCTTCCTTCGCCATCAGCACCGCCTTCTCAGCCGTGCCACCGATACCGATACCCAGGATACCTGGCGGACACCAACCAGCCCCCATATGCCTCACCGTTTCCAGCACATGGTCCACAATCGAATCAGAAGGCATCAGCATCTTCAGCGAAGACTTGTTTTCAGAACCACCGCCTTTTGCGCCGACCGAAACCTCCACCGTATTGCCCGGCACAATATCCATCATAATGACAGCCGGGGAATTGTTCCGGGTGTTCTTGCGGTTGAAATGCGGGTCATCGACAACGGACATACGCAACCTGTTCTCTGGAAACGTATAGGCACGGCGTACCCCCTCATTGATGGCATCATGGATGCTGCCCGTGAAACCTTCCCACTGCACATCCATCCCGACCTTCAGGAAAACATTCACCATCCCCGTATCCTGGCAGATAGGGCGCTTGCCTTCCGCGCACAGGCGCGAATTCATCAGGATCTGCTCAATCGCATCCCGGGCGGCAGGGCTCTGCTCAATCTCATGGGCCTTTGCCAGATGGTCAATATAGTCTTTCGGATGGTAATAGCTGATGTACTGGAGTGCGGCGGCAACCGAATCGATCAGGTCGTCCTGCTTGATGATAGTTGTCATAACGTTATGCCTTGGATGTCATTATTGTTGTCGTCCCAACCTGTCTGTCAGACTGATTGGGCGGAATAAAACATCCATCATTATGGACGCAAAACAGGTCAATACCCATAGGCAAATGGCATTGCCACTCCGCAAAAAAAGAAATGTTGTACTGAAGGCAAAAAAGAGGCAAAAAGGTAAGACAAAGCTTAAAAGAATGCTATAATCTTACTCTTTGAGAATACCGTTCCGGAGAGATGGATGAGCGGTTTAAGTCGCACGCCTGGAAAGCGTGTATAGGTGAATAGCCTATCGGGGGTTCGAATCCCCCTCTCTCCGCCATCAAGACACCAAATACCGCCAAATAGGCGGTATTTTTTTGTTTAAAAACAGGCTCTTCCCTCTGTTCACGTCCAAATAGTACCAAAGTTGCCCAATTAAATCCAAAAAATTTTGTATACTTACCCGTATACCTCGCACTCATACACATTCCCGACTGCGGAATCTTCAAAAAAAAGGTATACAAGATGGCAACGAAAAGAGAAAAAGAGAAAGCAAAGCGCAAGACAGTTGCTTTGACATCGAATGACATCAACAAAGCCAAGCCAAAAGACAAGCTGTATACGCTGTTTGACGGGGGCGGTCTATATCTTGAAATCAATCCATCAGGTTCAAAACTATGGAAAATGCTGGCAAGGCTGAACGGCAGACAGATAAAGCTGTCTTTCGGCAAGTACCCTGCTGTATCGCTCGAGTATGCCCGCAAAAAGCGTTTAGAAGCACAGGAACTGATTGCCAAGGGTATCAATCCCAATGAGGCGAAGAAAGCCGCCAAAGCCGCTGAAAAGGCTCGCACAGAACATACTTTTGAAAAGGTTGCCCGTGCATGGTATGACTTGAGAAAGGGCGGCTGGCAGGAAAGCACTGCCAATTACATCATCAGACGGCTTGAGGCAAACATATTCCCGGTCATTGGAGACCTTCCAATCAATGAAATCAGGGTGACACACATCAAGCAGGCTTTGCAGGCGATAGAACAGCGGGGGGCTGGTGAAACAGCAAGGCGTGTAAAGACGGTTGTTGCCAAGATATTCAGATACGCAATCAGCAACGAAATTGCAGACATAGACAATGACGATATATTCAGTCCGAGACAGAAAAAGCATCATGCCTCCATTAAACCGGATGAACTGCCAGGTTTACTGAAAGCCATAGATACCAACTCAATCAATATGTCTTTCTATACCAGAACAGCCATCAACCTGATGATGTTGCTTTTCATCAGGACAGATGAACTGATAGCAGGCGAATGGTCAGAAATCGACCTTGAAAAGGGCGTATGGGTGATTCCATGGCAACGGATGAAAATGGGCGGCAGGAAAATCAATCCAGACATGACCGACCATCGGATTGACTTGCCACGCCAAGCAGTTGCATTGTTGAAAGACCTGTTGCCCCATTCTGGTGATGGCAAATATCTGTTTCCGTCCCACCGTGACCGCTCAAAGACAGGGCATATCAGCAATATGGCAATATTGCGGGCATTGGACAGGATGGGCTACAAAGGCAAGATGACAGGTCACGGCTTTAGGGCTTTGGCAACATCATGGCTGGATGAACAGAAAACGCCAAACGGGGGTAAGCGTTTCAGCCGTGAAGCCATCGAAAGACAGCTTGCGCATAAGGAAAAGGGGACAACAGACCCTGCTTATCATCGGGGTGAATTTCAGAAAGAGCGTAAAGAGATGTTGCAGGTCTGGGCAGACCATATAGACGCAATCCGCAGGCAAAACCTCATCAAGTTGGTTGCATAATATCCCATTTCCCGAGTAAACCGTAAAATAGGTTTAAAATCATATACTTATAAAATATCCTAAAAGATAATCCTTTTAAAATCAATAAATTACAAGGGATTTCTGTCCTAAAATTAGCTGACCAGAATAATAGCCATATGGCGTTTGCGATGATTTGTTCAACTTAGACAAAGGCTATTTTTATGGAAAGCATAAATACATCATTTTCGAACCGCATCATCAGACCAAAGGAACTGGCTGCCATCCTCGGCGTCAGTCCTGAAACCATCAGGCTTTGGCGCAAAGGCAACAGCAAAAGGGAACCGCTTAAGGACTTCCCACAACCTATCCAGATTGGAGCAAGGGCAATCGGCTGGCGTGAATCAGAGATTGATTCATATATGGAAAAAAGACGTATTCAAAGACAGCCAGAAGCCACAGAAGAAACAACCCAGCAAATAATCCAAAAACCGTTGCTGGGATGCAACAAAATCCTGAAAACTTATCTGTAATTTTGTTTCTGGATATGTCAGTATTGGATACATGGTGCAACCCGCTCTGGGTTGTTTTTGTCAACAGCCATTGATGAAAGGAAAAAATAAAATGGCACTTGATAAAAATCTTAAATTACCGGCTGTCATTGAGGCAACCGGATTGGGACGGTCAACTATCTACCGGATGATGGCAGAGGGAACATTCCCCAAATCAATCAAGATTGGGGCAAGGGCTGTCGCATGGCGTGAATCAGACATCAAAGAATATCTGGATGGTCTTGGAGGCAAGAATGACTGATACCACTGATACAGGAATCAAGACCGTAAAAATCGGTTTTGCCGTTCATCCAATGGATGACAGTAAGGCGGTTGTTGCGGTTGTCTGTCCAAAGGATGATGCTGGCTTGTATTCACTGATAATCAGGGAATCGCTGGCAACATACGAGTGGCACAAAAGGGGAAACGTCCTGAACGTGAAAGGAAAGAGCCATGATTGATATTCATACAGTCAAAAACCGTCCCAAAGACGGTAAAAACATAATTGCCTTCATCTGTGATGATGAAGAATACAGCCTGTTGATGTCTGAAATCACATTCAAATATGAATGCACCATCAGACCATCCAAAAACGGAAAACCCGTGACAGTTGCCGCTGTCACGGGTATAGATTCTTCTGTTGTTTCTCCCTTGAGTGATAATAATAAAGAGGAATCCGCTTCTGATTCTACTTTATCCGTTAGTCAGCAGGCAATAGCCGAACTGAAACGGCTTGCAACGGATTCAGAGCGTGGCAAAGCCATCAGGCGGCTGATTAACGGTGAAGTTGTCACGTCTCAGGATTACCCCCATATAACAACACTTGGCGGTAAGTTGGGCAATCTGTTGGGCAGAGGGGTTGTCGGTAAAACCAAAGTGGCAAGACGCAGAAAAAATGGCAGGGTTAAAAACTATATCGGCTACTTTTTCCGTGTCATTCCAACAATCCAGTAACTTCTGACAATCCAGACCCAAGGGAACGCTAATAACGTTCCCTTGCTTGCATATGACATCCAGAAAGCCTGTTGCTGGCATCAAAAGTTACTATGAGCGGATGATACCCAAGCATAAGGGGAGATTCGCCCGCCTGCCACGTGCATTGATTGATACCGCCTTGTTCCGTGACTTCGGCGGTGATGCAGTCAAAGTGCTGTGGTATCTGGCAGGCAGATACTTCCCAAACAACAACGGCATGATTGAGGTCTACCCCAAAGAGCATATGCAATGGGGGCTGTCAAAGCACTGTTACAGCAAGGCACTGGCAGAACTGAAAGCAAAGAATCTTGTATTCCAGACCAATAAGCCAGAACACACCGTCAAAGACTGCTTTGCCTTGACATGGTTGCCTGTGATGAATCCGTTGCCACCTTACCTGTCTGTTGCTGGCTTGACCCCAAGGGAGTGGAAAGAAACGCCATTTGCCCGCCTTCCAATAGACCTCATCAATACAGGAAAGTTTGCCAAGCTGTCAGGTGATGCCATCAAGCTGGCTACTTACATGGTTTCAGATTGGCGGGAAAGCAAAGGGGTAAGGGCAAGGGGATTCACCTTAAATGGATACCTGCAATGCTCGCATGAACTGAAATCGACACCCAAGGCAGAACAGCAGGCTTTCAGGAACCGTGGCTTTACAGAAAAACGGTTGATAAAAGCACGCCAGAAACTGCTGGATGCTGGATTCATTGTCAGGACGTATGAACATAAGCCACAGCGTCCAAAAGACCTGTCATGCCTCTATACATACAAGGCAGGATTGGTGACATCCAGACAGCAGGTATTGCCAGACCTCTATGCTTTCACATGGGGGGAATACCACATCATACCGGATGACAAAGCCGTATTGATGCGGTCACTGCGTTTTAAAGCCCCGGCATCAGAAATGCTGTCAGACAATCCGCAGACCTTCCCTGTTGATGCGTGGATGGACGATTGATGGTTTTCTTTTCGGTATTGTTTTAAAAGGCCTTTCTGTGGCTCTGACTGCCTAAAAAATAGGCAAATAAAGGGTGACGTTTTTTATCGAAAAAAAGGTCATGTTATTGATTTTTAACGATATTTTAATGCTGTCGTTTTTTGCTGGTTTTTGAAAAAAACGACAGCATTAAATTTTTACAAGTCATTGATTTGAAAAAAGAATTTTAAACAGTCATGTTTTTTACTATATTTATATATATACCTTAAGGTATATATAGAGATTTCTTCTATATCTCTTTTTGTTCCTGTAAGGGACAGCCACGGTATAGAAGCCAATGGGCAATGGAATCAAAGGGAAGGCGGGGCGTCCGTCCCCATCAAGGGGACAGCCCAAGCCTTCCCAATAACAGACAAAAGATAAAAGGGAAATTACGATGCCAGTATCAACATCATTGACAACATCAAAGCCATCTCCCACTGCATTCAATGCAGTGAAGCATGGAATCTTGTCCAGTCAGATTCTTTTGCCATCAGAATCAGAAGCAGACTATGCAGGTTTGCTGTCAGAACTGATTGATGAATATGAACCAAAGACAGTGACAGAAGAAACCCTAGTTCAAGACATTGCCAATACCATCTGGAGAAAGAGACGGTTGCTGTCTGCTGAAAGGGCATCCATATCAACAGGGCTGAACGATTCCCTGTCAATTCCGGTCAAGTTAATCAATGAAGCATCCCCTATCCAACTCAATCTCCAAGAATCAGGCTCTGTAAGGCATTTGCTGTCATTCACGGACAAAGAGCTGTCCAGTTACAGAAAAACGCTCCTGGAGGCTTTTGAAGCCCTTGGTGAGGCAGAAAACATCCATGACCTTCCAAACCTCTTTGAGCATCTTGAATCCATCCTTCCATACTCAATCAATCAGAGGTTGGGAGAACTTGCGGATATTGAAGCACTGACCAAAGCAAACCTTATCCCAACAGCCAGGAACCTGCTTCATTCAGAACTTCAAGCCATTGCATCCATTGAAGCCATCAGACAGCAGGCTTATGGTTCTGCCTGTTCCCAGATAAACTTTGATGTCATTGCCCGGTATGATTCAGCACTGGACAGAAAGTTGCTCAGGTTGCTGGATGCCTTGATGACAGTCCAAGCCAAAAGGAAAGCCAGAGAGAAAGCCACGGCATAGCCAGAACCTTCTACATCAAGTCATATCTTCTTATCCATGTTGTCTGAGTGAGACAAACTGGGATAAATTTTTCCAAAGGATATCCCCCCCCCGAATATTTGATAGAGTTGTTTTGTTACTGTGAATCGTTGTCAGGCAGTGCGTAGGTTATGGCTATTTGACTAAATGACACCAGTAATGGAATGAAGTGCCTATTTCTTTACAAAAAGGAGAATGACTTATGAAGAAAATCTTGTTAGCACTCGGGATTGTTTCTGCAATGAGCTTAACCGGATGTGCATCAGTCGGAACAAATTTTGAGATGTCGTGTGCTGATAAACTTCAACCAGGTGTTAGCACTAGGGAAGACGCTGTAGCCGCTTGTGGGAAATATCGCACAGAGGCAGAAAATGATAAAGGAGAAATCATCCTAGGATGGTCTTATGGTCATGCTGTAGGTTTCAGCGCACACGGTAAAGCTTTGTTATTAGCTTTTGATAAAGAAGGTAAGTTTTTAAGAATTGCAGAAAAATCTGAGATATAGAGCATTAGATTTTTAGTGTTTGATTATCTACAATATTTATTCAGTCGAAAAAATACGAAATAATGAGGGGGATTTTGCAACAGGCTTCACAAAACGTCTCCCTCAATCAACTTAAGACATTCTGACATCAATCACCTGACTTACTTAAATACCGGCTATCAGACTACACAGCAACAAGGGATTGTAATATGAAAAAAATTTTATTTATGCTGGGAATTATTTCAGCACTTAGCTTGACTGGGTGTATTTCAGTCGGAAAAAACTTTGAAATGACTTGCGCTGATAAGTTAGAAATAGGTGTAAGTACGAAAGATGATGCAGTAGCCGCTTGTGGACGATACATCTCTGCAGGAAAAAATGACAAAGGAGAAACACTTTTAACATGGTCGTATTCAAAAACCACTAATTTTTCTTCCCGAAGCAAGGCATTAATATTAGCCTTTGGTGAAGATGGTAAATTTTTGAGAATAGCAGGCAAAGGGCAAACTAATTAAATTTTTGATATACGCTACCTCGAAAAGACAGGGCATCCTGTCTTTTTTGTTGACTGAAACAAAGTGTTCAATATTTTATTTTTTTGATACCCTATACACGAACTAAAATAACTTATCATTTTGGCATACCTTAAAAACTATTGAATACATTGCTTCTCTTATCCAACACCATTCAGAACGAACATCCTTCTGAACCAGAAGACCAACCGCTCTCAATGTTTTTCTGCGATACTCCTAAGGACAACCATCCCTAACCTAATGCAGAAAGACGACCAAGATGAAGAAATCACTTGTACCCGCCCCAAAGAAATAAGGACATACAATGTATCCAAAATAAGATAGATTGGAGGCCTTATGAAACCCACACCTGAATCTCTTAATTCTGGCGCTAGTGCTGGGACTAGTCGCAGGACTAGTGCCAGCACTAGTGCAACCGACATGTTGTCACAAACTGTGACGCTGGTTCCCGAAAGGCGAAGGTACTCAACCCAGCGGAAACTCACCTTGGTCAGGGAAACCTATCTCCCAGGCAATACCGTTTCTTCTGTTGCCAGGAAGTACGGCATTACCCCATCCCTGCTGTTCAAGTGGCGTGCTCTTGACCGTGAGGGCGCCATGCTGTCGGTGTCTGAAGGGGAGCCTGTCGTCTCAGCAAAGCAGTATGGACAGGCTTTGGAAGAAATAAAGCGCTTGCAGAGGCTGCTCGGCAAGGAAGTCGAAAAAAACGCCATCCTTGAGGAAGCCGTGGCGTATGCCAGGTCAAAAAAGTGGATTGCGCGCTAGCCCTAATCCGTCAGGGTCATCCTGTCAAACTGGTGGCGGATACCCTGAGGCTGGCGCGCTCAAACATCAGCAGGCTGTTAGGCAAGCCGTTGGACTGGGAAGATGCCAGGCGGCAAGCCAATAAGACGACCCAATTGAACGAACAGGTTTCCAT
>CALGGD010000267.1 GCA_937916185.1 uncultured Oxalobacter sp.
TGATTTCCTCCTAGTTATCAGATTTTAAAATTTCCACAGAAACGTTTACAGTTTCGCAAACTGCTCTAAGATTGACAATTCTGTGTAACAAAACAGCCCTTGGCAGGTTTGCCAAGGGCTGTTTTGTTTTGGGTGCGAGTATATTCATTCCTGTTCCAGCGTTGGCTATACTGCAAATAATTACCAGCTAGATTAAGGAGATGGTTTTCTGACCGTATCCTTGATGGGTAGCGATTGGTGTAACATATAGCTTTCTGAATAAAGGACTTAATTATTTTTTAGAAAATTTCGGCAACTCTGAAAAGCCTATTTTCGTCCACAGCTTCCCTAAGGAAGAATGCTCCTTCCTTCCCATAAAAGTTGTTGACACTGATTAAAATTATTTATATATTTTCCCGTTCTTATATTTCTTGCTGATGCATCATACTCATCAAGATTGTCAAGTAAGAACCATTTTCCTCCAAACTTACCAACCATCAAACCTGCTGATTTCAAACTATCACCGTCTTTGATGACATTTACACATGCAGCCTTCTCTTTATATATATTTCTGTAATTTCAAAGTTGCTAGGTAAAGAAGATTTGACCACAGAGCGTATTTTTGCTTTATCTGTAAAGAATCCTAAATAAACTATAAAAGCTATAATTAATAATTGTAATAATAGAGTGATAATAATCAATATTATTTTTGAAAGCCTATTCTTCGGAAGAAGATCTTCTTTATTGAGAAATCTGTAAAATTTGGAGTTTTTTATGTATTCCATATTTTTAAATTTATGAAATCTGTCAAATTTTAAATCTATTTTTTTAAGTTCTTAATAATAGAATTTATGGGTGATTCCGATTTTAGCTTTTTGTAGGTAATGTTTATAATATTTGCAATATATTGCTTCTTTCTTTATATTTTCTGAACAAAATGGGCATTGTTTAATTTTAGATGAGTTCGTTTTCCGCAATTTTTTGATGGAAACTGAATGGTTATTGAATATATCCTTTTATTCTGTCAGTTAAAGCATATTCTTTCGGAGTCACACAATCCAGATAAGTTATTTTTTGGACAATCTTATTGCTGGAAGCATTTTTTGCTTCCATTTTGCATTCATTGTCAGCTTGTTTTACTTCCTCAGTAATCAAGGGTTTCAAAGAAAGCTGTTGATTCCGGGAGAGTTTATTCCAAACGGAAAGGTAATATTTGTTTGCCTGTTGTCCCCTTGCTTTGGCTTTCTTGTATTCATCCAGTAGGGAATCTTCAGTATATCTTGAGACTTCGTAGGAAGTGTTACTGGTATTTTCTCCTGTGTTCGATGAGAAGTTTTCAGATTGGTTTATGCCAATGGATCTGATTTCATCAGGAACAACATAATTGCCATTGACCTTGTCAAAACCAAGCAGATAAGTCTTTTTCTCGGTGCTTTTGTCAGAATGCTGTATGGTATAAGTCAGTTCAAGTGGATAAAAATCTTCCTGTGGGGATTCGATGGTACGGATATCAGTCTTCAAACCTGTTATCTGAGGAGGAGTGCCTGTTGTTGTGCTGGTTTGTACGGTTCCTTCCCGTACATTCAATATTTCTTTGACGCTGCCATCGCTGGCAGAAGCATAAATCTTTAATGCCCCCCAATCTCCTTTCCTTGAATCATGCAGAACCCATCCATAGAATCCTTTGTTGAAACGGATAAGCCGTGAGGAACCAGGAGAGCTGTTTCTGTAGGATTCCGGTAAATCGGTTTTCGCAAACAGGCTGTTGTGTCCGATGGTAAAGTCCTTCACCCCTGAGATCATCTGAACATGGTTTTTTGCGGGATCCCATGCAAAAACCATCAGTCCCAACAGGTCAATATCAGGCGCATAACTGTTTGTTGTTGTACCGCGTACAGAGACATATGCCCGTTTTATTGGGGAAGTTCCGTTGGTTGGGATATCAACATATTCAATGGCATCCACCTTCATACAATAAAGGAAGCCATTATGTGCCTGTCCCCTGCATCCCATTGGATCCGGCTCTCCGTAAGTGGCATCCATTGACGCCTCAATGGCTTTCATTGAGGCTTTCTCAAATTCTTTCCGGGCTTGGGTAGTAGCATTGACTTGAGGCTCGGCAGGTTGAGAGGTTGAAGTGTTATGGGTATTAAGCATGAAAACAGCACAGACAATACCGATGACAATGATGAGAAAGGCAAGTCCTATCCCAATTAAGATGGGTTTCTTGTAACGGCTGAAAAAGTTGGCTGGTGCTTTTGATGGATTCTCAATAAATGTTGATGCCTCTTCTGAAGGAGCTGTGCCAACCTGCGTTTCTGATTGTTTCGGTCGGGGTGTTTCTTTGTTTATCTTCTTCTCGGTTTTTGCATATTCTGGCAAGGGAGCAGCATCAGTAGAATGTTCTGAATCAGAAGAGGAAGCAAATTCGCCAAAATTTTCTAACTGTTCGTTATCGTCAGCTGAATTGGTATTATTTTCGTTTATTATTTCTGTTACAGTTGATTTTTCTTTATCTTGATTAGTTTCAGTCTTGTTATTTGGTGATAATGGAGGCTGTATGGAGAAGGAATTTTCCTTATTGATCGGTTTTGTTGGATTCTCTGTGCATATAGGATTGTCAGTTTGGATAGTTTTAACTTTCTGTGCCCATTCTGGTAAAGGTTTTGTCAAGTCATGATGACAGTAACGGCAATAAACGGCTTTTGCCTTGATGGTTTCTTGACAGTAGGGGCAATTTTTAAAGTTAGTAGCCGTCATTTTAGTTTTTCTAAAGGAAAATTCAGGATGTCGCTTTTGCTTCAATCATCAAATCTTCTGGAGCAGGGAAGACAGGAGCATCATCAGGTACATAGCTGATGTTGTGCTTGCAGTATTGGCAATATCTTGCCTGTTTTGGAACAGGTTCAAAGCAATAAGGGCATTCTTTGATGGAATCTTGAGAGATAAATGCTTGAGATGCTGTCTCTATTTTTTGCGGCATGACAGACTTTGACTGAGGTTGCGATGGGGGAGTGCTGGAAGAAGTGACATCTTCGTCAGTTTTGATTTTCGGAAGGCATATAAGGACTAATATGCCAAGGATGCCAAGGAAAAGACCTAGGAGAGCCCCTCCGACTTCTCCTGGGGTTCTTTCTCTTCCCAATCTTATTCCTATACAGGCACAAATAAACATAATGATTAGATAGAAAAAAGATAATATTATAACTCCCATTTTTGCCTCATTAAAATTAAATATAAATTTATTATATATTTTCGATATTATTGTTCTAATCTATTAATTACTTTTACGCAACTACTGAACGACATGATAGGTTTATCGGCGAGTTTTGGTGGATAAAACCATTTTCCATATATCTTAGTTAAAGGAATCCCTACTGATGAACTATCTGTTTTTGATTTGAGTTCTACACAAGCAAATTTTCCTTTTACATAAACATCCGCTATCTCTATACTTGTTCCTTTTAAAATAGGTTCTACTTGATTCCGAACTTTGCTTTCTTCCGAGAAGAAATTGAAGAAAATAATAAGAGCAATGATTATCTGAAATAGAATACCTCCAACAATAAATACCGTTTTTTTATTATTTTTATAAAAATCAATGATAGGATTGTTGGAAAATATATTGTCTGGTCTAGGCGCTCCAGATGAAGATACTGCTTCTGGTGAGTCACTGCTGTTCTTTTTTGCAGATTCTTCATTTAGGTAACGCTGGCAATGCCTGCAATAAATAGCTAATGTCTTGATGGAAGTGTTGCAATAAGGGCACAATTTTGTATCGCTGTTTGTCCTGACTATTGTTTCTGAAAAAGCAAGGCATTTTTTAATAATGGCAATGAGTTTGTTTTGAAGATAATGCCCAACTTCCTTCACATTAGCCCATAAATCCAATAATGTTGGAGATGTATGTGGTAGAAAATCCTTGAATGCCGTTTCTGATAAAGGAGTCCAGTCTTTTAAAGAGGGATGCCAAATCAAGGAATATTTTTTAACAATACCAGTTTTTATAAGTTCCTGAAGCTCTGATTTGCTGATAGGACCTGCCTGATTATTGTTATTTCTGTAATACCATCCAGAATCATCCATTTATAGCCCTTTTTTATCTTGATGATTCAATACGAGAAATAGCCGCAGGTGCATCTTCATGTCCATAGGCGGCGGCTTCTTTGTAGAGGCGAAGTGCCAGGTCATGGTTTTTGGGTACATCCAACCCAAATTCATAGACAAGGCCTTGGCGGAATTTCTTCTCAGCATCGGTCCGCATGCCTTGGATAAGCGGGAGTTCTTTGCCACAAAAACGGCAAAAGACGGCCTTGTATTTGATGGTTTCAGCACAGAACGGACATTCTTTTGTTTCTGGTTGTGTCATTGTGAATCACCTTAACGTCAAATATTGAAGGAAGGCATGATATGCATAAATAGGCATTAAATGCCTTTTTTTAGGGCGTTAAAGGATGTTATCAAGGTTCACTATGTCATGCAACATGGACTGCATTTGCAGGGTGTGTTGCTTATGGAAAGAGACATTGCAGTCCGCATCGGAAAAAACATTGCGAATGCTCGGAAGACAGCAAAGCGGACCCAGGAAGATGTGGCTGAGAAGCTTGATATTGATACAGGATCATTATCTAGGATGGAGCGAGGCATCATCCTGCCAGGAATTCCGATGCTGAGCCGGATAGCTGATGAATTGAGAGTGTCGTTATGGCAATTGCTGAAAGACGCTTCGCTTAGTCCCGTAACATTGACAGAGAATATCCAATCACTGCTTGAACAGCTGGATTTGCCAGAACGCCGTTTTTTGTTGGAGCAGATTGAGGGCTGGGTCAATCAGTTGGTCGCGATGTCCAAGAAGGGGAAAGACCGGTATCGCTGACCGTTGATTACTCATGCCCAGAGTGCGGCATAGGGGACTGCATAGATGCCGCCACCGAAACTGAGAACCTGGTTCCCTGCATAAATGACAAGTCCTGTGAATGGATGTTTTGACTGGTTTGCAAACCATCTGAGGCTTTTCAGGTCATCAGCGTTGATGGATTCAGCGCTTTTGACTTCAATGCCAAGCAGGTTGCGTCCGTCTTTTTCAACCATAAAGTCGATTTCTTGCCGGTTTCTGTATCGGAAATGGGAAATCCGCCAGCCTGGATGTAAATCCACTTCTGCCGCCAGCTGATTGTAAATCCATGTTTCTGCGAGTTTGCCGCCAATATTGGCGGAGGCTTCCCTGTTGGTAATCAGGTATTCTGGGGATTTCACATTGAGCAGGTATGCCATCAGACCAGAATCCGTCATCAATATTTTCGGGACTTTGCTACCAATATCGTAATCAATGTGAAGCCACGCGGGCAGTTTATCAACAAGGTACATGGCTTCAAGTGCATTGATATAGTTGCTGGTTGTCTGGCGTGAAATCGCAAGCCGTTTGCCGATTTCCTGGATGTTGAGCAGTTTGCTGGAATAGGCACCCATGTACTGCAGGAGGGTGTCAAGTGCGCCGAAACGCCATAGGTTCCAGTCTTCCGCCAAGTCGTGCCGTATCTGGGCTTGTACATAACTTTGGAAGTATTGCCATCGGATGTCAGCTGTCAGTTTGCGGGCTTGAGGGAATCCGCCTTTGATTGCCAGTTCAAAAAGGTCTGGTTTGGAACAGGTATCCAGTTCACTGAGGGAAGGAAATTCACGCTCAAATGTTTTTTCAAGGAACCGGGGCTGTTTGCCCATGGCTTCCGCTTCTGTCATGCTTCTCAGCCTGATGAAAACGCTCCTACCTGCCAAGGAATCCGCAGAATGGGGCAGTTTCCGGTAATCAGATGAACCTGTCATCACATATTGTGCAGGGCGGTTGTCCAAATCAACCTGCATCTTGATCTGTCCGATGAGTTCAGGCGCTTTTTGGATTTCATCGATGACAAGGCATTTCTGTCTATCCATTTTGACGAAGAAGGCAGGGTCTTCTTTTGCCATCTGATAGCTGCCAGCATCATCCAATGTGACATAACGCGAGGGAACAGGCATCTCGTTCTGTACCATGGTCGTTTTTCCACATTGGCGGGCACCGATAATGACAGCCGTGCGTTGGAAGGAAAGTGCCTGCGCCAGTATTCCAGCTGCCCATCTTTTTGCGTAATCCATTTTTCTTCTTTCTGAGATACTGATAGCCAGTATACCCGAACTGGAAAATATGCAAAGTTAAATCTGGAAAAAATGCAAAGTTGATTGTGGCGAATATGTTAAATTGAATCTGGAAAATGTGTAAAGTACGCTGGGTAACCCATAGGGGGACAC
Source organism: uncultured Oxalobacter sp. (assembly GCA_937916185.1). Taxonomy (GTDB): domain Bacteria; phylum Pseudomonadota; class Gammaproteobacteria; order Burkholderiales; family Burkholderiaceae_D; genus Oxalobacter. The sequence goes on from CALGGD010000267.1 coordinate 6,265, forward strand.
TGCCTGCATCTTGGCGTACTGATGCTGACAGTATTTTCAGAAAGCTGACCTTTAAACGCAGAAAAGCTGTTCTGGGATGAACGGCTTTTCGCACAGCATCTACTGGAGAAGGGGATAACAGCTATTCTTCAAAAATATACCGATTAAACGGAAAACAGCATCATTTCAGGTTGCGTTTCAGAATATGCTTCAACCTACGGATGAAATTGTTGGTATCAAGGAAATAGTTGGGGTAAGCTTTCTTAATTGCTTTGAAGTCACCGGCAGAAACAAGGACGATTGAAATATCAGGATTATCTTTGGTCTTCTGTTCCTTTGTCCTGTAATCGTCAATGACGGTTTCCCACTGTTTTTTGGAATAGGGCGTAATTGACACCAGTCTTCTAGCCGCATCCAGAACCATCAGATGATATTCATCTGTCTGTTTTGATGCTGTCTCAATCTGTTTCCCTGTGAAAGCGATTCCCTGAAGTTTCGTCAAGACCCTAAGCCGTCTTTCAATATCCAACAGCTTTCCGGCAATTTCCTTTTCGGGCAAATGGCTGTAAACCCCAATCACTGTGCTTTTCTCTTCAATGGAGAACAATGCGCTGGACAGCTTGAAAAACGTCCTGAAATCCTCGGAACCTTCCCCAGTCTTAAATGATGATTTCTCAATGATGCCTAGCGTTTCGACAGCTGTTGCCCATTCATGCTGTATCCTTGTCCTGATCTGGAGTTCCATGCGGAGTCCGTCCAGTTCATGATGTGATTTCCCAGAATACTTGAATACTTGATGCAGACTTCTGTACCCGTCATCTTTTGGGGTTTGGATATAGTCATCCGGTGGCAGTACTGCCTGATGTTTCTTGGAAAGCAGCAGGCTTTCATGGAACCGATAGACGTCCGGTAACTTGTCCAAGACAACCCTGATGCCACCGATGTCTTGCATCCTTTCCAGTCCCATTGACGGGAAACGGATCAGCTTCCCAATGATGGAAGGCATACGCTTGATACGCTGGGCGACAATGGCATTGGCATAACCGTCCTTCTTCAGTCGCCGTCTCAGGAAATTCTGGAAATCGTTGATGGGATACGAGTACAAAGACCTCCACTGTGAAAGCACATCAAGGGCTCCCTCGAATTCTTCTGCTGTCGGGTTTTCCTTGCAGAGGATTTTCCCTGCCTTCCTGACAGAAGTCTTGCTGGGAACAGCAAATTCCTTTATCGGTTTTGTCGTCATGGCTGCAATCTCCTCTTGGCGATTATAGCTTAAAACAAGGATATCCAAAGACATCTCCATCCAGTCACACCCATATCATCAGAATCAGGGTATGCCTGCATCTTGGCGTACTGATGCTGACAGTATTTTCAGAAAGCAGACCTTTAAACGCAGAAAAGCCGTTCTGGAATGAACGGCTTTTCTGATGATTATCCGCTGAAACGGATTATTTCAGGGCTGCCAGCAGGTCGGCACGGATTTTCTCAATCGGTCCGACACCGGCAATCTTGCGGTATTTCGGTGCATCTTTCGCACCGGAAGCGGCCTCTTTGCTGTAGTAGCTGACCAGGACTTCGGTCTGGTCGTGATAGACCGCCAGGCGTTTCTTCACGGTTTCTTCCTTGTCGTCATCACGGGTGATCAGGTCTTCACCAGTGACATCATCCTTGCCTGGGACTTTAGGGGGATTGTATTCGACATGGTAGGTTCTGCCGGAAGCAGGGTGGACACGGCGGCCGACCATACGGGAAACGATGACATCATCCGGGACATCGATTTCAACAACATAGTCCACACCGATGCCAGCGGTTTTCATGGCTTCTGCCTGGGCAAGGGTGCGTGGGAAACCATCGAACAGGTAACCGTTTGCACAGTCAGGCTGTTTCAGGCGGTCTTTGACCAGGTTGATGATGAGGTTATCGGAGACCAGTCCACCAGATTCCATGACTTTCTTGGCTTCCAGCCCCAATGGGGTACCTGCCTTGACAGCGGCGCGGAGCATGTCACCGGTGGAAATCTGAGGGATATTGAACTGTTCACGGAGATAGGTCGCCTGAGTGCCTTTGCCGGCGCCCGGAGCACCCAATAAGATAAGTCGCATAACCAAAATCCTTAAATGATTGAAAACGGAGGCACATCTTTAAACACGATGCCAATATGCACCATTCAGACATATGTACCTGCTGAAAACAATCATTCTACCAGAAACCGGCTTGACCCTAGGGATTTGCATGGTTGTCTGGCAGCTGGCGCTTAGGATTGGTGGAACCGGGCATAGGTCTGGCGGATCCGTTCAAGGTCTGCCGGGGTATCGACACCGGCTTCTGGAATCCTGTCAGTGACATGTACGGCAATCGGGTACCCATGCCAGAGTACGCGGAGCTGTTCCAATGATTCAATCTGCTCTATCGGGGAGACCGTCAGGGAGGAATACCTTTTCAGGAAGTCGTTCCGGAACGCATAAAGCCCGACATGGCGTAATGCCGTCAGGCTGGGATACTGTTTTTCAGGCTTGGCGTAACCGTCCCGGTACCAAGGGATGGCTGCCCGGGAGAAATAGAGTGCCCGGCTGTTTTTGTCCAAGACGACTTTCACATAGTTGGGGTTGAAGATGTCTTCCGGGGCTTCCAGTGCATGGGCGGCTGTGGACATCGGCACGGTTTCTGAAATCAGGGATGCGGTGGCGGCAATCAGCGTTGGGTCAATCAGGGGTTCATCTCCCTGGACATTGACGATGGTGGCATCATCCGCCCAATCCATGCGGGAAGCTACTTCTGCGATGCGGTCTGTGCCGGAAACATGGTCTTTACGGGTCAGCACCGCCTTGACATTGTGGACAGCACAGGCATCGACAATAGTGCTGTCGTCTGTGGCGACGATGATATCGGCCGCACCTGATTTTGCTGCCTGTTCAGCGACACGCACAATCATCGGTTTGCCGCCAATGTCGGCAAGGGGTTTGTTGGGCAGGCGGGTGGATGCCAGCCGGGCGGGGATGATGACATAAAAAGACATGGTTCGTCCTGTTTGTTGAAAACGTTAAAAGGATTCGTCAGGAAATCTCTCGACTTTCCGTGCCTGGTCTTCCCAAAGGATGGGGATGCCATCACGGATGGGGTAAGCCAGCCGGTCAGGACGGCAGAGCAGTTCCTGATGTTCCTTGTCATATTTGAGCGGTCCTTTGCAGATTGGGCACACGAGGATATCAAGCAGTTTTGTATTCATGGCATTTCTCCACAATTTTGCTTTCCAGCGAAGGATTGTCGATCTCAACGGTGGCGGGAACTACCCAGATGCGTTCATCAGCCATCAATTCTGGACGTTGGGCGCATTTCACCGCATCTTTCTCTGTGATGAGGATGGTTCCTGAAGAGGTGTTCCGGAAAGGGTTTTCGGCAAAGCTGTAATGGTCTGGCAGGGGCATTTCCTCAAAACTGAGGTGCTGCTCTCTCAGGGAGGCAAAGAAACGCCCCGGGTTGCCGATGCCTGCCGCAGCTGTAATCTGCCCTTTGATCTGGGACAGTGGCTG
>CALGGD010000268.1 GCA_937916185.1 uncultured Oxalobacter sp.
ACCCAAAAAACCAGGAAAAGGCCGATAAAGGCAAAAAGCGGGAAGAAACCGACAAACTGGAGATAACCCGCTGTCTCACTGCCCGTTGTCTCCATGGCAGAGGCAATCTGCCCATAATGCAGGAGGTTCCCATAGATTTTTGCGCTGGTGAGATGGACAGTCCCCCAGAAAGAAACCAGTATCAATGCGGGATACCGCAGCCACCCTCCGAACCGCAGGATCAGAAAGAAAACCAGGGCATCAAGGGCAACCCATTCCTCAAGCCCCCATCCTTCCATAAAACGGGCGCTGTCAAGCGGCTGTTCCAGACAATAACTCCTGAATGCCCAGATTGAAGCGGCAAGGACTGCCAGCAGCAGGATTGTCGGGATATTCCAGCATTGCCCAAGCCTGTTCCAAAGGGCACGTCCGTACTTCCTGACCAATCCTTCCTTTCCTTCCCCGGACTTCTTGAACAGATTTGAAAATCGGAACGCCATGGTCTGAATATGATTCGGGTCAGTCAAACGCCCTGCTGGAAGGAAATGGCCATCAGTGGAGGGGAGGGGAAACCGGCCGTCCCCTGCCCCTGCTGAGTTTCCTATTGAAAACCCCGTTAAGCAACAGTCCGCTTAACGGGGCACTTCCAGAGCCTCTGGCTCACAGTTTCATTCTGGTGCGGGCGGCGAGACTTGAACTCGCACGGCTTGCGCCACTACCCCCTCAAGATAGCGTGTCTACCAATTCCACCACGTCCGCATTGGAGAAGGGATTATCGCAACAACTGTCCTTTTCAGCAACCCTTATGAAAAAGAACAACCAATCATTTTGCCGGAGGGACAGTCCCCAAAGTCCCTTTTTCCCCTGTCTTGGAAACCCCTGGGACAGCTCCCGGGACAGCGCCTGCACCAGGAACCGCTCCAGAACCTGTCATGTCTTTCTGGACAGGTGCCTCAGGCTTCTGATCCTTTGCCGGCGTCTTGGAAGACTGCAGTTTTTCCATCACACTGTTTTGCGAAGGTGCGCGGTATGGGCCAAAATAAGCCATTGCCAAAGTCGCCAGGAAAAAGATGGCAGCCACCCCAGCGGTGATCTTCGCCAGGAAGTTGCCTGAACCAGACGCGCCAAAAACCCCTGAAGAAGCACCGCTACTGCCTGCACTGTTCAGATTGATGCCAGCTTTGCAATCGCCAGAAAGTCCTCCGCTTTCAATGCTGCGCCACCAATCAAACCCCCGTCAATATCAGGCATTTCCAGGAATCCTGCCGCATTGGATGGTTTCATACTGCCACCATACAGGATCCTGACACGGCTGCCCGCCTCGGCATTCCGGCTGACCAGCAGATTCCGAATCATGGCATGGACTTCTTCCGCCATCTCCGGTGTCGGGGTTTTGCCGGTGCCAATCGCCCAGACGGGCTCATAAGCCACAACAATACCGCTGACTTCCCTGTCATCAAGCACTTTCAGGACAGCGCCAATCTGATCCCCGACAATCTCCTGTGTCCGGCCATCCTCTTTTTCTTCCAACGTTTCCCCGACACAGAGGATTGGTGTCAATCCACCAGCCAGTGCACGCTGGACCTTGTCAGCGACAACATCATCGGTCTCGCCGCAGAATTCCCTTCGTTCTGAATGCCCGACGATGGCGTAACGGCATCCGAAATCCAGCAGCATACGTGTGGAGACCTGTCCTGTATAGGCACCAACCGCATGCGAGGAAACATCCTGCGCCCCCAGGACAACCGCTGTCTCTTCCAGCAATGACTGGCACTGTGCCAGATACGGGAACGGCACACAGACCGCCAAGTCACAGCTGATTCCGGAAAGTCCTGAACGGACACCGCTCAACAGCTCTGTATTCATTGCCAGGCTGCCATTCATTTTCCAGTTTCCGACAATCAGTTTCCGCATTATGCCTTTACCTGAAATCATGCAATCTTTAATTGTAGCCTGTTCTGTTCAATCCAGTCAATAAAAACACGGCCTATCAACCTTTTACTGGAGGATAAGGCTCCTGTACTGTCCGCCATCTTCCAACGTTTCATCTCCTTCAACCGCCAACGCATCCGGGTTGTTGATACCTCCCTGCCGGATTTCCTGGTCAGTCGCCGGGCGGACCTCTGTTACCGACAATTCAAAACGCAATGCCATGCCTGCCAGCGGATGGTTGCCATCAAGGACCACCTTGCCCTCCGCAATCGACTCCACCCGGTAAATCACCGTTTCACCATCTGAGGCGGCATCTTCGGGAATCCCTTCGAACTGCATACCCACCTCCAACGGATCGGGAAACCGGCCACGGTCTTCAACCCGGACCAGCAAGGCATCGTACTCCCCGAACGCATCTTCCGGCTCCACCTGGATCCGGGTCTTGAAACCAACTTCCTGACCATCCAAGGCCTTTTCCAGAACCGGCAGGATATCATCATAACCACCATGCAGGTACACAATAGGCTCAAGCCCCTCATCGATCAGGTTGTTATTGGCATCTGTCAGGCTGTACTGCACAGTCACCACACAGTCCTTCGCAATCTTCATATCATCAATCTCCTCTCCTTCCCCCATTGCCCTGCCATCCATAAGATTATACCCATGCCCCGATGTAGCAGACACCTTTCCTGTCTCAATCCCTTCCCTTGCTGGCGGCATCCAAAGGCCATGTATGCCAGAAACCGATTTTCAATCGACATTCCTGTTATAAGACAACCATTCTTTGTACGATTCAGACAACATTGTTTTAGAATCATATGAATCTGTTGCCATCTTGCAAAATTCAATAAAATTCATCAATGAGCCGTAAGGAATCTCCCCAAAAAACCGCTATAATTCGTTTCCGAGATGACTGCTGGTCCGCTCTTCTGGAGATGGTATTGGTGGTTCTCCATAGAACAGTAATTATTACCGGTAATTAACCTGATTTAACCAAGGATTACAAAATGAAAAAATCTTTATTGATCGCTGGTCTGCTGGCTCTGGCTCTGACCGCTTGTGGTAAAAAACCAGCTCCTGCAGCTTCCGCTGCTGGTTCCGCTGCTGCTGCTGCAGCTTCCGCTGCTGGTTCCGCTGCTGCTGCTGCTGGCTCCGCTGCTCAGGCTGCTGCTTCCGCTGCTGGTTCTGCTGCTCAGGCTGCTGGCTCCGCTGCTAAGGACGCTGCCGCTGCTGCCGGCTCCGCCGCTGCTGCTGCCAAAGACGCAGTTAAAGACGTTAAAGACGCTGTCAAGAAATAATCCATTATTTCTCCGTCATAAAAAAGCCAGTCCCTGCGATTGGCTTTTTTATTGTCCAGGCCAACCCATGACTGTCCTTTTCGCCTGGTGGCAAAACGCTTTCCCAAAGACACCGGCAACCCTTTCCAACAACCCTGCCACTGCCACAAAACCACCTGAGCATTGTTGCTGTTTTGCAAATATCCATCCCCCTTTCCTGCCTCCTCAAAGACAACCCGGCAAAAATGATTATAATCATCTCAGTAGGGATTCATCCCAAGTGTCTCCTTTGGAGACCGGATGGTTTCTATGGATATGATTTTCCATCAACCAACTTTATCAATACAAAAAAGGATTGCAAATGAAAAAGACTTTACTGATTGCAGGCCTGATGGCCCTGGCCCTGACCGCTTGCGGCAAGAAGCCTGCTCCTGCTGCTTCTGGTTCTGCTGCCGCTTCTGGTTCCGCACCTGCAGCTTCTGCACCTGCTGGTTCCGCCGCAGCTTCTGCACCAGCCGCTTCCGCAGCTGCTTCCGCTCCTGCTGGCTCTGCCGCCGCTTCTGCACCTGCCGGCTCTGCCGCTCCGGCTGCACCGGCACCTGCTGCACCAGCACCTAAGAAATAATCTTTCTTACCCGAAAAAAGCTGACCTTCCATGTCGGCTTTTTTCGTATTTCCTTGTCCCTTTGCACTTTCACTTCCTTCTTCAGACCGCCAGACTGTTTTTCCTGACAAGAAACGCCTTTTCTGCAAAAAACAACAGAACTTTCAGTCAAAGCCAGACTTTTTACAAATATTCAGGCTCATTCAAAACCTTTATTTGCTGTCATGGCTTTCCAAGACAGATAAAAATCATATGATTGTCGTAATATTGCAAAATTTATGAAATTCCCAACAAAAACTTCAAAGACAATCGAAAAAAACTCGCTATAATCATTCTTACTAGAGAGCCGTCAAGGTCATGGCTTTTGGGCGTGAAGTTGACAGTTTTCTAAAAACCCAGTAATTACTACAGATACATTTATCTGATCTTTTTATTAAGGACGACAAAATGAAAAAATCTCTGTTCATCGCTGGCCTGATGGCTCTGGCTCTGACCGCATGTAAGATTGGTGAAGCTCCTAAAGGTTCCGCTCCTGCTGCTTCCGGTTCCGCTGCACCTGCTGCTTCTGCTCCTGCTGCTTCCGGTTCCGCTGCACCTGCT
>CALGGD010000269.1 GCA_937916185.1 uncultured Oxalobacter sp.
GTATGGGCGAGCTGCATCTGGATATCACTGTTGACCGTATGCGCCGTGAATTCGGTGTCGAGGCGACCATCGGCAAACCGCAGGTCGCTTACCGTGAAACCATCCGTTCCAACTGCGACTCTTCTGAAGCGAAGTTTGTCAAGCAGTCTGGCGGCCGTGGCCAGTATGGCCATGTTGTCCTGAAGCTGGAACCGCAGGAACCAGGCAAGGGCTTTGAATTTGTCGATGCCATCAAGGGCGGTGTTGTCCCGCGTGAATTCATCCCTGCTGTTGAAAAGGGCGTCCGTGAATCCCTGAATGCCGGTGTCATGGCAGGTTATCCTGTCGTTGACGTCAAGGTTACCCTGTTCTTCGGTTCTTACCACGATGTCGACTCCAACGAAAACGCATTCCGTATGGCTGCATCCATGGCATTCAAGGACGGTTGCCGCAAGGCGAACCCGGTTATCCTGGAACCGATGATGAAGGTTGAGGTTGAAACCCCTGAGGAATATGCCGGTACGGTCATGGGAGACCTTTCTTCCCGCCGTGGTATGGTCCAAGGCATGGAAGACATGGCCGGTGGTGGCGGCAAGATCATCAAGGCGGAAGTCCCGCTGTCTGAAATGTTCGGCTATGCGACTTCCCTGCGTTCCCAGACCCAGGGGCGTGCGACATACACCATGGAATTCAAGCATTATGCGGAAGCACCTAAAAATGTGACCGAAGCTATTGTCAGCGCACGGGCAAAATGATTTAATCAAAAATTCAACGAAATTTACTGAAAACCAATAATCCGTTCTTTTAAGGAAATTTAAAAATGGCAAAGGAAAAATACGAACGTACGAAACCGCACGTTAACGTAGGGACCATCGGTCACGTTGACCATGGCAAGACCACACTGACCGCAGCGATTGCGACCGTGCTGTCCGCGAAATTCGGCGGAGAAGCGAAAGACTACGACCAGATCGACGCAGCGCCGGAAGAAAAGGCACGCGGCATCACCATCAACACCGCACACGTCGAATACGAAACCGCGAACCGCCATTATGCGCACGTCGACTGCCCTGGGCATGCCGACTACATCAAGAACATGATCACCGGTGCGGCACAGATGGACGGCGCCATCCTGGTCGTTTCTGCAGCGGACGGCCCGATGCCGCAGACCCGTGAGCACATCCTGCTGGCCCGCCAGGTCGGTGTCCCTTACATCATCGTATTCCTGAACAAATGCGACCTCGTCGACGACGAAGAACTGCTCGAACTCGTTGAAATGGAAGTCCGCGAACTGCTGACCAACTACGAATTCCCGGGCGACGACATCCCGATCATCAAAGGCTCCGCCCGCATGGCGCTGGACGGCGACAAAGGCGAAATGGGCGAAGGCGCGATCATGCAGCTGGCAGACGCGCTGGACAACTACATCCCGACCCCGGAACGCGCAATCGACGGCGCCTTCCTGATGCCTGTTGAAGACGTCTTCTCCATCTCCGGCCGTGGCACCGTCGTCACCGGCCGAGTTGAACGCGGCGTCATCAAGGTCGGCGAAGAAATCGAAATCGTCGGCATCCGTGAAACCGCCAAGACCACCTGCACCGGCGTCGAAATGTTCCGCAAGCTGCTGGACCAGGGTCAGGCAGGCGACAACATCGGCGTCCTGCTGCGCGGCACCAAGCGAGAAGAAGTCGAACGCGGCCAGGTTCTGGCGAAACCGGGCTCCATCACCCCGCACGTCGACTTCTCCGGCGAAGTGTACGTCCTGTCCAAGGAAGAAGGCGGCCGCCACACCCCGTTCTTCAACAACTACCGTCCGCAGTTCTACTTCCGTACGACAGACGTGACCGGTGCGATCAGCCTGCCGGCCGACAAGGAAATGGTCATGCCTGGCGACAACGTCACCATCAACGTCAAGCTGATCACGCCGATTGCGATGGAAGAAGGCCTGCGTTTCGCGATCCGCGAAGGTGGCCGTACCGTTGGCGCGGGTGTTGTTACCAAGATCAACGAATAATTCTGTATGTGGGATTGCCCTTCCTGGTGAAGGGCAATGAAAACTGGATTACATCTGGCTTCTGAGAGTAGGGGAATAGCTCAACTGGCAGAGCGACGGTCTCCAAAACCGTAGGTCGGGGGTTCGATCCCCTCTTCCCCTGCCACTCTCTTCTTGGCTTTAACTGAAAGTAAAGTGTATGGCAACCCAACCTGTTCGGACTCAACAAGGCGGTTCTGGAAGCAAGGTCTTGGTTTTTCTTGCTGTCATTGCGGTGTTTGCAGGGATTGTCGGCTATTATTTCCTGTCCGGTAAACCGACGCTTGTCCGTATGGGGGCATTGGCTGTCGGTGTTGTTGTTGGCGCAGTCCTGTTCTTCTTCTCGCCTTCCGGCGGTGAGTTCATGGCTTTTGCGCGTGAATCTGTCCGTGAGGTCAGGAAGGTTGTCTGGCCTGAACGCAAGGATTCCCTCCGTATGACGGCGATTGTGTTCGGGTTTGTCCTGTTGATGGCGGTTTTCCTGTGGGGCACTGACAAGCTTTTCGATTTTGTGCTCTACAACCTCATACTTGGCTGGAAGAATTAAATGAGCGATAAGGTTCAGGGTCAGACCGCTGAAGGCGGGTCTGGCGCTTCTGCTTCTGATAAGATGCGCTGGTATGTTGTCCATGTCTATTCCGGCATGGAGAAGAGTGTCAGCCGTGCTTTGCGTGAACGTATTGACAGGATGGGGATGGCTGACCAGTTCGGTCAGATCTTGGTCCCGACCGAAGAGGTTGTCGAAGTCAAGGGTGGGCGCAGGACGATTGCTGAACGCCGTTTCTTCCCGGGCTATGTCTTGGTTGAGATGGAAATGACTGACAAGACCTGGCATCTGGTCAAGGATACCAACAATCCCCATCTGGCATCAGGAGTCTGACCTGCAGATGATGGACTTACA
>CALGGD010000270.1 GCA_937916185.1 uncultured Oxalobacter sp.
AAGTCCAGACTGTAGATGGTTGTGTTCGTCAAAATTGCCGGGTTGCTTGGCAGATATATGAGCCCTGTCATCCTTGTGGTGGCAGGTTTTGCGCTTTTCTGCCCCGAAGCCTGTTTATGGCTGCAGACAGCTTGGATTGCGCCGCTCCTGATGCTGGTCATGTTCGGCATGGGACTCACACTCAAGACAGATGATTTCAGGATCCTGCTGTTGCGTCCAAAGGACATCATCATCGGCTGCCTCGCCCAGTTCTCCATCATGCCCCTGCTGGCGTACCTGTTGGGTTGCCTGTTCCAGCTGGATGCCGCATTGATGACCGGCGTCATACTGGTTGGCGCCTGCCCAGGCGGGACTGCAAGCAATGTCATCACCTATCTGGCAAAGGGCGATGTCGCCCTGTCTGTCGGCATCACCAGCATCAATACACTTATCGCACCATTGCTCACGCCATTCATCATATGGCTGCTGCTCAAGGCAAGCATCTCCATCGATTTCATGGCATTGTTCCTCTCAATCATCCAGATCGTGGTGCTGCCAGTCGTATCAGGCTGCCTCATCAACCTTTGGTTTGGTAAACTCACCCAGAAAATCACCGGGGTATTGCCAAGCGTCTCAGTGATTGCCATTGCTGTGATTATTGCCGCCATTGTTGCCCATAATGCCCAGAAAATACTGGATACAGGCATCGTCCTGTTTGCCGTTGTCATCCTGCACAACCTGCTGGGATTTGCCTGTGGCTATGGTGTTGGAAGACTGCTGAAAATGTCTGGGCCGAGAACCACGGCGCTGACCATCGAAATCGGTATGCAGAACTCCGGACTGGCATCCAGTCTGGCAAACATGGCATTCCCGAACCTGGCGATGGCGACTGTGCCAGGGGCGCTTTTCTCGGTCTGGCACAACATTTCAGGCGCCCTGCTTGCCGGACTCTTCCGCAAATGGGACAGACAGGGGAAAATAACAGCAGACAACCATCAATCTGGAGACAGTCCCAATGAAAGGTGAAGAAATCACCATCAAGATCGGCACTTGGCTGATAGAGCAGGCGGCAAAGACAGCGCCTGATGTGGCTTCTGACGTCGATCCGCGTATCCATCGGAACATCAAGGCGATGAATGCCTCAGAAGGCATGACATCGGAAATGATAGACGGTCAGCGTAAGGCCTGTGCGCAGGCACTGGGGTTTGAAGACAATCCGGAATTCCAGGCATTTTTCAAGATTGTCCATCAGCTCTGGACATCCGGTCGGCTTGACCTGATGATGGAATACTGGGAAAACAAGCAGATGGTGGATGACCTGCAGGATAGACAGAAAGGTTCCCATCCAGACTGTCTGGATACAGGTGCATGATGGTATGGATGCCACTATGTTGAAAGCTGTGGCACGTTGCGCTGTTGATATGATTCCTGGCTGAACCGTCACAATCTCTTGGGGAGTTGCGTGATTATGTCCTGAAACAGGACTAGAATGTCAGAAACCTTTCCCACGCTGTTTCATATCCAACCAGACAGGTCATCAGTATGAGAAAAGCTGAACGCCGAGACATCCCCCGTGTAGCCGAGATACTTATTTTCACCAAACGGATGGCTTACCGTCCGATTTTTGAGAACGATGCCCTCTCATTCAACGCCATGCAGGTCTGCAAGGAAGCGGAACGGCAGATCGGAAGAGCACACGTCTGAACTCCAGTCACATCACGATATCGTATGCCG
>CALGGD010000271.1 GCA_937916185.1 uncultured Oxalobacter sp.
GGGAGCTGGCTTCTCTACAGGAGCAGGAACTTCCGGCACATCAGGCGCCGCAGGAACCCCGGTTTTCTTTGCCTTGGCTTTACGGCTCTTCTTGGGCTTTTCCGCTTTTGCAGGCTTTTCCTTCTTCTCCACAGCGGCAACCACCATTTCCACCGTTTTTTCAGGGACAACAGGCACTGTATCAACCGACGGGGCCTCTGTTTTTTCCTTCGCATCCGCCTTGCGCTTCTTGCTGGATTTCTTGGCTTTCACTTCAGTTGGGGCGACGGGTTCAGCCACCGTTGCTGCCGCCTGGATTTCAGCAACTTCAACCGCTTTATCAGCAGTTTTACGGCGTCTCCGCTTTTTGGCAGGTGTTTCCGCAACATGGTTCCCACTTGCCGGAATCTGATCTGATTTTTTCATGTCGTCCTTATCGTCCGTTAGTCATGAAAGATGCTGTAACCATTACCGCATCCACCCAAACAGGAAAAGCCCCCCTTTCCCCATACATACAGTCAGAAAGCCGGGCATCGTAAATTTTTTATTGTATCGCATCCTGATACAGAAACTCAAGGAAACTGTCAAGCATTTTCATCATCCTGCCGCCGCCAGAGCTGTTCGTTGTCCTGTTTTTCCGCTTGCTGCAATGATACAAGCTGCCTGTTCAGCTCACGGTATTTTTCCCTGTCATCCAAATCTGTCGCGATGGTTTTCGCCAACCGGTCAATCTCAACCGAAAGCTGGTGCATCCGCATCTGGCGTACGGCTCCCCGCAGCTGTGCGGCAGCCATTTCCTCGCTGAAACTGTCGTCAGCCGTCTCCTGCACCAGCGGCTCAACATCCAGGCCCGTTGTCCTCAAGGCCTCCACCAATGCGGCATACTGTACCTGTCCAGGATTCCCGTCGCCCAACGATGCAATCTGTTCTGCCACTGTCCTGAACAGCAGGCCACCATCTGACGCACTTGCCAAAACCGCACTGATATCCGCCTCTTCCAATGATGACATCAACGCAGGGTAACGGATCAGCATCCTCAGCGCCTGACGGTCAAGGGCAGTCACCGCAGACCGTTCCACCCTGACAGGAAAACGCCCCTGTTGATATCGCCACTGGCCATCACCACGGCCGTATCCCTTCCCCTGAAAGTCATTGCCAGACCCCTGCCTGCCGGCAATCCCCAGCCATGGCAGCACATCTCTTTCAGGCATCCGGGTCAATTCGACCAGCTTACGGACAACCTGCAACCGCAAAGCAGAGGGTTTCATCATCCCGCACCACGATTGCGCCCGGTTCAGCGCCTGTGCACAGCCTTCCATCGTACCCATATCAGCGTCACCGATGATTTCTCCCATCAGGAACTGGGACAGGGGTTCCGCGCCCTGCACCATCGCCTCAAAGGCTTCCGCCCCTTTCTCACGGATGAAACTGTCCGGATCATGTTCAGGCGGCAGGAACAGGAACGATACCTGCTTTTCATCATCGACCAGCCTGACCGCCGACGCCATCGCACGCTTGGCGGCGTTGCGCCCCGCCGCATCGCCATCGAACGAAAACACAATCCGGTTGGTATGACGGAACAGCCTGCGCACATGCATCTCGGTACATGCCGTGCCTAAAGTCGCGACTGCCTGCGGGAAACCCAGCTGTGACAGCGCGACAACATCCATATAGCCTTCAACCACCAACACATATTCCGCCTCCCGGATGGCCATCCGCGCCTCAAACAACCCGTACAGCTCATTGCCCTTGCTGAACAGGGGGGTCTCTGGTGAATTCAGGTATTTGGGTTCGCTTTTATCAAGCACCCTGCCACCAAAAGCAATCACCTGGCCACGTTCATTGCGGATCGGGAACATGATCCTTCCCCGGAAGCGGTCATAA
>CALGGD010000272.1 GCA_937916185.1 uncultured Oxalobacter sp.
TGGATGACCTGTCCGCCCTGCCGGTTGAGACCCTTGAGGGGGCAGACGCTTTCCTGCGTGGCTGGAACCGTCTTCAGATGGGCATTGAGGACCTGGATGGCCCGATGAGCCTGTTGGGGCGCGTCTCGCCGGATGCAGAGACCCGTAAGCAGGCGGATGCCTGTTCCATCAAGACCCAGCAGTTCATCACGGATGTCTATCAGAATGAGAAGCTCTACCGCAATATGCGGGTTGTCCGCATCAATGACGATGAAGAACGCAAGCTGCGTCAGGATGTCGTCAGCGCCTATGAGGATGCGGGGATTTCCCTGCCACCGGACAAACGCCGCCGTATCGGGGCGATTGTCAAGCGGCTGACAGAAATCAGCCAGGCATTCAGCAAGAACCTGCGTGAGAATCCCAACCGTGTCACGATGACAGCCGCTGAGCTGGATGGCATGCCGAAAGAATATCTGGACCGTCTTCAGAAAGACCCGAGGACAGGTGCCTATTCATTGGGATTCTCCTATCCGGAATACCTGCCGTTCATGCAGTATGCGAACAACGACAAAGCGCGTGAGAAATACCGGTTTGCATTCATCAACCGGGGAGGCAAGGCGAACCTTGACCTGCTGCAGGAAGCGGTGCAGCTCCGTCATGAAATGGCGGTGCTCGAAGGTTACCGGAGCTATGCCGACTTTGCCCTGCGCCGCCGGATGGCGAAAAAACCGGCGGTGGTTGACCGCTTCCTCGACGATGTCCAGAAAATCGTGACAGAAACCGAGAAAGTCGAGCTCCATGACCTGAAAGCGTTCAAGTCCCAGGCAAGGGGGATTCCGCTGGCGTTGTCTGACATCCACCATTGGGACACCAACTACTGGCTGACCCGGTACAAAGAACAGCGTTTCGGCGTGAACCAGAATGACCTGCGCCGTTATTTCCCGACCCAGGCGTCAGTGGATTGGGCAATGGGGCTTGCCAGCACCTTGTATGGATTGGAATTCAAGAAAACGGGCGCACCCACTTGGCATGATGATGTCCAGTACTATCAGGTCATCGACAAGAAAGAGAACAAGGTCATCGGCGGCATCTACCTGGACCTGTTCCCGCGAGAAGGCAAATACGGTCATGCCGCCGCATTCCCGGTCCAGGGCTCCAGCACCTTGGAAGACCGGCTGCCGGTCTCCGTGCTGGTCACCAATCTCAACCGGGATGGACTGGATATCAATGAGCTGGAAACCCTGCTGCACGAATTCGGTCATGTCCTGCATGGCGTGATGTCGAAGACCCGTTTTGTCGAACAGTCAGGAACCAGTGTGGAACGGGATTTTGTCGAAGCGCCTTCCCAGATGTTTGAGGAATGGGCTTACAACGATGATGCGTTGTCTTCCTTGCCGAAATATGCGCATGGCAGCTGTCCCCAGGTCACCAAGGATCTGTTGAAACGGATCAATGATTCCCGCAAGTTCGGCAGGGGCATCTTCTATTCCCGTCAGACGCTGTATGCGAAATATGACATGGCGGTCTATGACAACCAGGTGAAGGATGTCATGGCAGTCTGGGAAAAACTGGAAGGAGCAACCCCGATGGGCTATGACCCGGGCACCCAGTTCCCGGGGCAGTTCGGTCATATCGTCAGTGGTTATGCGGCAGGTTACTATGGCTATATGTGGTCGAAGGTCCTGGCATTGGATATGCTGTCCCGCTTCAATGGCAAGCTGATGAATCCGATGATCGGGCAGTTCTACCGTAAGACCATCCTTGAACGGGGCAGTGAGTTGCCGGCAGACCGGATGGTCCGCTATTTCCTGGGACGTTCGCCTGACAGCGCCGCCTTCTACGAAGACCTGAGTGGTCTTGAACGGAAAAAATAACGGGAGTCGATCCGCCCTGGGCAAGGGCGGTCTTTCTGCAAAATGATGTCTTATCTCATCAGACGTCTGTGGCAGATGGTCCCAACCCTGTTGGGCGTGCTGCTGCTGGTCTTCTTCCTCTTCAACTGGGTTGGTGGCGACCCGGCTTATGTGCTGGCGGGCAAGATATCGAACCCTGAGCAGATTGCCAACATCCGCCATCAGCTGGGGTTGGATGAACCCATCTATGTGCAGCTCTGGCTGTTCATCAAACAGACCCTCTGTTTCGATTTCGGCAACAGCTGGAGTACCGGTGAAGCGGTTTCAGACATCATCGTTTCCCGGATGGGGCCCTCGCTGACCCTGCTGGTTCCCCTGACCATCCTTGAAACGGTGGTTGCCGTTGCCTTGGGACTGGCGGTTGCCTATGTCCGGGGATCCTTCACCGACCGGACCATCATGATTGTCTGTACGGTCGGCATGGCGGTCAGCATCCTGGTCTATATCATCGTCTTCCAATACGGGCTGGCTTACCGGTTGGGCTGGTTCCCCGTGCAGGGATGGGATGTCTCCTGGCTGGGCTCCCTGCGGTATGCCCTGCTGCCGGTCCTGATCCTGCTGGTAGTCAGCATTGCGCCGAACCTGCGGCTTTACCGGACATTCATGCTGGATGAACTGGGGCAGGACTATGTCCGGACTGCCCGGGCGAAAGGACTGACGGAAAAAAGGGTCCTTTGGGTGCATGTCCTGCGCAATGCGGCGATTCCAATCGTGACCTATGTCATGTCCAACCTGCCCTCCCTGCTGGTCGGCGCTTTCCTGGTTGAACGTTTCTTCTCGATTCCAGGGATTGGACGGGAAATCATCCTGGCAGTGGAGCGCAGTGATTTCCCCGTCGTGAAGGCCATCACCATCTATGTCGCCATGGCGACCATGGTCTTCAACCTGCTGGCAGACCTGCTCTACCAGAAAATCGATCCACGGGTACGGCTGCAATGAACACCGTCACCGAACAGTTGCCCGCGTCTTCCGACAGCCTTTGGCGGCTGGCATGGAAACGCCTGTGCGCTGACCGTGTCGCCATGGCCTCCCTGGCGGTTGTCCTGCTGTTCATCGGGATGCTGCTGCTCTCACTGGCGGGGGTGATTGCATCCGATTGGGAAAAAGAGGCGGGCGTCCATTATGCGCCGCCGCATTTTGTCGGCGTGGAAAAGGCAGCTGACCGTTCTGCGGCAGGACACAAAGTTCGGGAGGTTCCCGAAAACCCACGGGATCCCCTGCGGGATGTCATCCGCCAGCTCCGCAAAGAAATCCGTGAACACCAGCCATCGGCAGGTTCTGCCGTTCAGGACTATGGCATCAAGGATCCGCTCCAGGCAGACCTCGATGCCATCCGCAGCCAACGCCAGCAGCAGGCTGTTGGGAAAGGCGAGGCGGCAGCCCGTCAGGAAACCCTGCTGTTCGGGGCAGATAAATGGGGACATGATGTCATCAAGAAAGTCATCAAGGGATCAGAAACCTCCATTATGGTTGGACTGGTTGCGGCATTGGTGGCGACCTTCATCGGCACCGTGCTGGGCGCATTGTCCGGCTATTTCGGCGGTTGGCTGGATGACTGCCTGAACTGGTTCTACAGCGTTTTCACCTCCATCCCGTATCTACTGCTGATCCTGGCGGTGGCGGCGGTGCTCCAAAGCAAGGGCATGCTCACCATCATCCTGATTCTTGGACTGACAGGCTGGACAGGGGTTTTCCGTCTGGTCCGTGCCGAATACATGAAACACCGGGAACGGGAATATGTGATGGCGGCAGGGGCAATCGGTGCCTCGCATTGGCGCCGGATGTTTGTCCATATTTTCCCGAACATCAGCCATATCCCATTGGTCCAGTTCTCATTGATGGCGGTCGGTTTCATCAAATCGGAAGTCATCCTGAGTTTCCTGGGCTTTGGCGTACCGGTTGGTGTCGTGTCATGGGGCAGCATGCTCAATGAAGCGCAGAATGAGCTGATCTTGGGTAAATGGTGGCAGCTGGTTGCGGTCACGGCGGCGATGGCTGTCCTGATCACCGCCCTGTCATTGTTCACCGAT
>CALGGD010000273.1 GCA_937916185.1 uncultured Oxalobacter sp.
ATCAAGGACTGGAGGGCTGGCTTACTGTCAATGAAATCAAGGAAATCCTGATCCAGATGTATGCCTACACGGGCTTCCCCAGGAGCCTGAACGGCATCAGCACCTTCATCAAGGTCGTGCATGACCGCCAGGCAAAGGGTATCAACGATCCAGTCGGTACTGAGCCACAGCAGTTGCCAAAAGATACCGATAAGGATGCCTATGGCGAAAAAGTCCGGATGGGCCTTTGGGGACTGAAAGAACCCATCCCGCTTGGTGAATGGCAGACCTTCACCCCGGGAATCGACACTTATCTGAAGGAACACCTGTTTGCCGATATCTTCGCCCGGGGTGTCCTTTCACATAAAGACCGTGAGATTGCCACAGTCGCCGCCTTGGGCGCAATGAAGGGTGTTGAACCCCAGTTGAAAGCCCATATGGTCGCAGCAATGACGACAGGCATGGCAGACAGCCAGGTCCAGCAGATCGTCAGCCTGTTGGGTGAACTGGTTGGGACTGAAGAAGGGCAGACCGCCCAGAAGACCTACGATGCCATCATGGCATCACGGGTCAAGCGGTGAAGTCCTGGAATCTGTGACACCTCTATCAGAAAGCTTGGGTTCCTGCGCAGACCATCCGGTAAACCAGGCCTGATACCCCATAAGGTTCAATGGGTTCCCATTCCAATGTCTTGGCTTTCATATGGTCAATCATCTTTCTGCCCTTGAAAGCCGTCATGGTTTTCACAGCAGAGCGCCGGGCATGGCAGTCATAGATTTCCCGGTTGATGCCGTGTGTGATACGGTTTGTGACGGCAGGGATTACCTTTGTCCGCACCTCAGTCATCATGCCGTGCGTGGCAATGCTGTCCATATCGACATAGACCGTCATCATCTCGTTGTAACCGGCTTTCTGCCAGTTTTCTGCGGCGGCAGGTATCGCGCAGAAAACAGCTGCGATGAGCATAAGTGGTATCAGGAGGATTTTTTTCATAAAGAATCTTGGAGCTTGGTGCGTTTTTATAACGTTGAATGTTCTTCGACCCAGTCCCGCAAGATGCTGTTTACACGGGTCTGCCAGCCTTTTCCAGTTGCACGGAGCTTCATCAACACATCTTTATCCAGACGTATTGCCACCTGTTCCTTGTTGCTTCCTGCTGGTCTGCCACGGGAACGCTTATATGCCATAATACCGGCCCGCATTTCCTCAGCAGTCAATGGACGGTCATCCTCATCTTTGCCGTCCCATTCAAAATAGCCATTGGGGGGAGGTGCCTGCATTGCTTCAAGGATTTCACTGCGGGTCTTCATAGTCATTTTCGAGCCAGTCATAGTACATCTCCGTTTCAATACGGCTTGCATACCGGAAACTGATGATACGGATTTTTTCTTTGCGTACAGTCTGGACAACAGATAACACTGCCAGTTTGCCGAATGCATAGGCGAATGATTGTGTACGTTTTTCACCATTACGGATTACAGTAATGTCAAGACGGTATGGCGAGTCAAGGACAAGATAGGCATCAACAAAATCCAAACCATGTTTCAGACGGTTGATGCTGTTCTTGTTGTCATCCCATATCAATTCCATTTCCATGGAAATATTGTATATACGTTTATTGAAAAATCAAGGGCAAAGCAACGTTTACCGTATTTTCAACGCATCCTGGACCGTCAATGTTCCTGCCCTTGCCAGCTCATCCGCAGACAGCTTGGCTTTCAGCTGATTGGCGACCTCAGCCGCTTCTGGTTTAGCGGTCACAGCTGCCTTCGCCAATGCATAAGCAGCGATGGGGTTCTTGTTGACACCACGTCCCAGGTCAAAAGCCTCCGCCATCGCAATCAGGCCATCGGGATAGCCGTTCAGTGCAGACTGCCGGTACCAGTGGACGGCTTCCCTGTCATCCTGGCGGAAGCCTTTGCCATTTGCATACAGGTAGCCCAACTGGAACTGGCAGGCAGCATCACCGGCCTGTGCCCTTCGGTTCAGTTCCTGCAGGATATTCACCGTCGCCGCTTTTGATTGTGAAATGGAAGTGGCAGCAGGGGTTGGCGGGATTCCATTGTCAGGTGCTGCCATGCCAGTGGTGGCGGCGGGGGAGACTGCGGCCTGTTCTTCCAATGAAGGGGGTAGCAGGAGGGATTCATCCACAGCAGCGGGTTCTGTAACCGGCATTTCACCTGCCATGGCTGGGAATCCCGATAGATAGCAGCCAGCCAAGATCAGGGTGACAAGGGTTTTACGCATCATCATCCCACTCATTTCCCAGAACCGTTCTCAGCAGGTGGTGTTGCCGGCAGGTTCTCGAATTCAGGTGAGGGGTTCACCGGCAGCAGGTTCAAGACTGGTTTTGCTGCCAGCACGGCATCAGCAGGCATATTCAACCGTTTCCCTACGGCTTCAGCAATCACTTCCTTGCTGACACGCCCTTTGGCAGTCAGCTGTTCCGCCACCTCATGCCAGGTCAGTGCCACCTGCTTGGCAATGTCAGAGGTCGTCTGTTCTGCCGCGCTGACCTGTTCCCATGTCCAGCGTTCACGGCCATTGCGCCCCTTGCCGTCTGGGGAATAACTGCATACGGCAACCATCGTCATCGAGGTGACAGGCACCTTGGCATTGCCCTTCGCATCATACAGAGAGACGGACACGATAGGTGCATGGTGCTTGGCGGCTTCATGTTTGGCTGCGCCCATACAGGTTGCGACCAATGAACCTTGGTTGGCTTCAGTCACTTCAGGCTTCAGTGCGAGGTCAACCGTCACCCAACGCCGTCCCTCTGCGGTGATTACCCCGTTGCCGACCTCGACATAAGGCAGGGCTTTCACCGAACTGTCCATCTTCAGGGCGGCGGCTTTTGTCTTTGTCAGCCCTGTGTCGTTCTTGTCTTTGACGCATCCCGGCAATGACAGGGCAATGGCTGGCACAGCGAGCAGGGAAAGCCATCGGGAAACCATCATGAAAACGCCTTTTTACAGAGGGAAAACAATCTCTTAATCATAACAGGATACCCTTGGATGATGCCATAGGGCGGAGACACCTGTTATCATCTTTTCATCAAGCCATCGATTGAAGGGATACGGATATGAATCAGGTTGAACAGCGGAAAGCGGCGAAAGCGTTTGCCGCCTTCTGGCAGGGCAGGGGCGATGAGGTCAGTGATACCCAGCCCTTCTGGTTGTCTTTGCTGCGGGATGTGTTGGGAGAAGGTCATCCAGAACAGGTCATCCAGTTTGAGAAGCGGGTCAAGCTGCAGAACACCGCCTTCATCGATGCCTGTCTGCCATCAACCCGTGTACTGATTGAGCAGAAAAGCCTGGCAAAAAGCCTCACCGAGAAAATCCTGCAGTCTGACAGCGCGAACCCCACTCCTGATGGCTTAAGAATCATCTGCGTAGCGAACGAAAATGACCCCGAAAAGAACGGTATCCCCATGCTGGAGATGCTGGCGAAGTTCAGGAACGAAGGTATAGCTCATTAAATCGGGAGTCTGTTAAGGAGATAGTTCATGGAAGAAGATTTCGGATTATTAAATCTGAGTTCAGATGAAGTGGCATATACGTATAAGGGCGAGACATATCGATTGTCATCCCATCCGTATGAACCCTGTTTATATTTATGGAGAGGCGATATATGTGTTTGTGCTCTGCATAATGCATATAATCCGGAAGCCCTTGTGAAAGCCTTTACTGCCGGGAAGACAGTTAAAACAAATTACGGAAAAGATTACGATAAGGAATACGATGAAGCAGGTTTCTGCAGGGTTTTGGCGGCAGCGCTTGACAGCGGACGGGACGATATGGATTTCTTCTATGCCGCAAAACTTGCAAAAGAAAGATTCCGTTGAATTCCAGTTTTGCAAAAAGAAAAGGCTCTCGGTCATCAGCGTAAAAACCGATGATCGAGAGCTCGTTTTATGTCCGGGAGTCAGTCTTTGACTTCCTGTCCGTTCTTGAAGGTGAGTCGGATGTCGTCCTCGGCGTAGACCGTGGCGTAGTCAACCAGCCTGTCCCAGTTGTCGAGGGTGAATTCCGTCAGCCGGTCACGCAGTTTCTCGAAGGTCTTGATTTTTTCACCGAATTGGTGGCGGGCCATGAAGTGAACGATAAAGCGGTCAAGTCAGCTTATAGCTATGCACCGGATGCTGACGAACCCACGATGGTGGTGGAACTTCTCCGCTGGTATCAGGCAAAAGTGCAGGAAGGTGAGCTGAAACTGCAAGAGGCTGCCAAGGTAAAGGTACGGAAACGCAAACCCAAGAAGCCTTTATAACGGGTTGTTGTTCAGGAAAAGTCTTTCCGGCTTCGATGAACCGGAATCGGCAGGCATGGCATCTGCCACAGGCTGGCAGATGCCGGTCCTTCACTGTTTGTTCTGATAGTAATAGAAGTTCAGGATGGTGGTGGCAAGTTTCGTGTTCTTCTGGTCAACGGTGACTTCAAGTTTGTTGAAGTTGACATCATCATACGGATTTTTTCCATCAAGGAACTTGGCAACACCATGGGTGGTCCTGCTATTGGCTGGGTAGCTGTAAAAGGCGGTTGTCCTGTCTTTCCTGATGGATTTCAGGCCTTTTTTGGGACGGTCGCCATCCACGCCAGGGAAAGTCTCTTCCAGTTCCCGTTTGGCATTGTCAAAATAAGGTGCGGCGGCGGATAGTGCACAGCCGACACAGGCAGAAGAATCATAGGCAGAGAGGTTTGCCCTGGTAGATTTGAGGGCTAATACTGCACTGCCATTGGCACCGACCTGAGCGCGGGAGATGATGGCATCTTTCGGTGCCAGAATCCAAGAGATGCCGTCCAGTTTCAGCAGTTTCAGTGAAGGGGCCTGTTCTGCGGGAACGGTAAACTGGAAGGAACAGGCGTTCTGGTGGCATGAACCTTCACTGGTAGTCATGCCATCTTCCATTGGGTTCTGATAGCGGACGGCATAGGCGGGAATCTGGTGGAAAAGGCTTGTGCTGTCAACGTTATTTTAGGGGAAAACAGGGCTGGTGACAGGGTATCTTCCGTCAAACCGGTGATTTGGGCGACAATAGCATCATTGCATTCCTGCTTGAGGATCAGAAAGGATTTCCATGAAAACCACATCACCGTCTGCCAATGCCCAGGATCTTGGGCGTCTTCAGGAAAAGCTCCGTAGGACTTTGGTTGAGTTTGCCTTGAACTGGCAGATGCTCAGCCGCGCAGACGTAGTACAGCAGCTGCTGGAAGAATGGCAGGCGGATTACCGGGAAGGTGAGGCGGAACGCTACGTATCAGACCGGGTGAAAGCGGTCCAGTGGCTGGATGACC
>CALGGD010000274.1 GCA_937916185.1 uncultured Oxalobacter sp.
GCAAATCATCAAGATACAACGCACTGACGAAGGGCGCATCCTGCTGCTGACCAAGGACAAGACGCTATTGTCGGCCATCACGGATAAGAAAGGAGACATCAGCATCATTAAACTGGTGGATGCCAAGGGGAAAATTGATCCGGCAAAGCTGGATGCCGTGGCTTTTGACCAGTTCAGAAACGACAACATACTGACCAAGAACTTCGCTGAAAATGATTCTAAATACCTTGTTCATGATTGCATCTTCGCCTATCTTTTGCTATACCAATATAAACCAATTACCTGTAAGCTGTTTTTAAGTGGGGGGGGGGTAAATGGCTTTTCCCTGTTTTTTGGGGCGCAAAAAACCCTTATCAGGTATCGGAAGCTTATAAAGTTATCAACATTTTACGCTTTACGCAATAACTGATAACGTGTTGTAACAATTGGAAATGCCGCCTGGGCACACCATGGGCTTGGAGAAAAATGCTTTCCTGAACGGCTCAAGCGACTTGCTTTCAAGCGGACATCCTGAAAGACAGAGCTGAATCAACCGACCTGTCAAGGTGTTCTGGTCATGCGCACGCTTGGAGAAACCGAATTTCCCCAAACAACTGTGCAATTTTCACAGCATGCCCTACTCCGCTTTCTGGGCATCCTGAAAAGCAGGAAGCCCTGCAAGGCTCATTGCAGGGCTTTGGGAAGCGGGGAATGTTTCCTTACGGTCTCAGCTGCGGCAACCTGGAAACATCGACATGATGTTCGATGTTCTTGAGATTGTAGTAACTCTGCCGTTGCAGCCAGAGCTGTGCGGAACCGCCAATTGTCGCTGACAGCCGGATTGCCATCTCCGGAGAAATGGCAATCTGTTCCGAGACAATACGCTGGATGGTTGATGGTGCGACATCCAGCTTTTTGGCAAACGCATTGATGCTCAGGCCAAGACCTTCCATCGCTTCTTTCACCAGAACACCTGGATGAGGTGGTTTGTGCGTTTCAGCCATGATGAAGTCACCTTTCCCTTCAGTCTGGGCTGACACCATCGACTGGTATCGGCTGCGGATCGTTGACGGACTGGACCGGGATGTTCTCCAGGGTGTAGCCCTTGACCTCCAGCACGACACGGCGGTTCGGATGCAGGCAGTCACGCAACGCCTGTCCGGAAAGGCCTGGACATGGCT
>CALGGD010000275.1 GCA_937916185.1 uncultured Oxalobacter sp.
ATCCCCAACAGGGCAACTATCAGAACCAGAATGTCCAGAACCAGGGAGGCGCCATGGCGCAGCGGCGCAGCGGTTTCGGCGGCATGCTTGGCGGGGCGCTCCTGGGACTGGGACTTGGCTACCTGCTCAGCAACATGGGTTTCAGTGAAGGCGCCGCCCATACCATCAGCACGCTCCTGATGCTCGGCATCATTTTCTTCGCCTTCCGCTTTTTCATGCGGTGGCTCGCCAACCGGCGGTTCCAGAAGCACCAGCAGGACTACTACCATTATTACCACCGGAATGACAATATCAATGACCGGGAAAACCTCATTGAAACCCCAGGCATCGGCTCAGGCATCAACGGCAACACCCAAAGGCCTCCTGCCGGCACCTGGGGCATTCCCGCTGATTTCGACGTCCCAGCCTTCCTGCGTGCCGCAAAAGCCAACTTCATCCGGCTCCAGGCGGCATGGGACAAGAACGACATCAACGACCTGCACCAGTTCACCACGCCTGAAATGTTTGCGGAACTCCGCCTGCAGTTGCAGGAAAGGGGCTCTACGCCCAATATAACGGATATCGTTGAACTGGATGCGGACCTTCTGGGCATCGAAACCTTTGAGGACGGTTACATGGCAAGCGTGCGTTTCACCGGCAGGCTCCGGGAAGAAATCAATGGCCCAGCTGAACCCTTTGAGGAAATCTGGAACATGACCCGCCCCATCTCCAAGAAAACCGGCTGGGTCCTTGCCGGTATCCAGCAGTCCTGACGGAGTGGCAGAAACATGCGGAAAATCTGGCGGCTCATTTCCATCTTCTTCATCATGTTCCGGCATGGGCTTGATGACATGGCCGTCTCATACCTGTTCAGCCAAGGCGCAGCCTCTTTCTACCGTGGCCTCTTTTTCTGGCGTGGCCTCTCACGTCCTGCCGCTGAACGTTTCCGCAGTGCCCTTGAAGAACTCGGCCCCATCTTCATCAAACTCGGCCAGGTCCTTTCCACCCGCCGTGACCTGCTGCCGGAAGATTTTGCCGATGAACTGGCAAAACTGCAGGACCAGGTCGCGCCATTTGACACCAACCTCGCGGCTGAACAGATCACCCGAAGCCTTGGATCATCCCCCGAGACCCTTTTCGCCAGCTTCGATATGGAACCTGTCGCATCGGCATCCATCGCCCAGGTCCACTTTGCCGAACTCAAGGATGGCCGCAGGGCGGCTGTCAAGATCCTGCGCCCAGACATCCTCCGCCGCATTGAACGTGACATCGAACTGATGTACGCCTTCGCCGCCCTGGGGGAACGGTACTGGCAGGATGGCAGGCGGCTCCGCCTGACCGAAGTCGTCCATGAATTCGACATTTCCCTGCACAACGAGACCGACCTGCTGTATGAAGCCGCCAACTACAGCCAGCTGCGCCGCAACTTCTCCGGCTCCGACAAACTTGTCGTCCCTGAAATCTACTGGGAATACTGCTCCTCTGAAGTCCTTACGATGGAACGCATGGAAGGCATCCCCATCTCCCATATCGATGCCCTCAAAGAGGCCGGATTCGACCTCACACAGCTTTCATACAATGGCGTTGACATCTTCCTGACCCAGGTCTTTGACCATGCCTTCTTCCATGCAGACATGCATCCGGGCAACATCCTCATCTCCACCATGCCAGAAACACGGGGCAAGTTCATCGCCCTTGACCTCGGCATCGTCGGCATGCTGGATGATTTCGACCGGGAATACCTCTCGAAGAATTTCATCGCTTTCTTCCGAAGGGACTACCATCTTGTCGCACAGACCCATATTGAATGCGGCTGGGCGCCACCGGAAACCCGTGCCGTTGAGCTTGAGGCCGCCATCCGCACCTGCTGTGAACCGGTGTTCGACCGCCCATTGAAAGACTTCTCTTTCGGACTTGTCCTGATGCGCCTCTTCCAGACCTCACGGCGGTTCAACATCGAAATCCAGCCGCAGCTCATCCTGCTGCAGAAAACCATGCTCAACATCGAAGGGCTTGGCAGGCAGCTCAACCCGGACCTTGACCTCTGGCAGACGGCAAAACCTTTCCTTGAGAACTGGATGAGACGGCAGCCCGACATCCGCAAGCTCATCCAGCGCATCAAGATGGAATCCATCAGTTACAGCCGCATCCTGCCAAGGCTGCCCCTGCTCATCCAGCAGTTCCTGGAGAAAAATGCAGCAAAAGGGGGTCAGGCGGACCATCAGGCTTCACCGCGCGAAGATGCCGCTGAACGCCAGAACAGGCATCCGTCCTCCCCACACCGGTTCAGCTGGCTTGCCATCGGCATCGGTATCGGCGCCGTCCTGACCTACCTTGCGCGTCTGCACGGATTCCTCGGCTGACCCGCCTGCGGGAAAACCCATCTGTTTCTGAAATAAGACACTCTGGCCATCTGACAGGGAATATCTTCCCATCCATCGGTTTTTCTCCCTGTTTTTCCTTCCTTTATCTTTATAATTCCCTCATTTCCAACAACCCTTTCTTCCTATGCCTTTCACATGAATACCCTGGTCTGGTTTGTCATCCTGTATTGGGTCGCATCAGTCGGCATCGGCGTCTTTGCGGCACGGTTTGTCAGAAGCTCAAGGGACTTCGCCGTTGCCGGACGCGCCCTCCCCCTGTATGTGGTGACAGCCACGGTATTCTCCACCTGGTTCGGTTCTGAAGCGGTCCTCGGCATCCCACCGACCTTTGTCGAAGAAGGTTTTGTCGGTGTCATCTCCGACCCATTCTGTTCAGGCTCATGCCTTGTCCTTGTCGGCCTCCTGATTGCAAGGAAGCTGTACCGCATGAACCTGATGACCATCACCGATTTCTACCGCAACCGCTATGGCAGGGCAGTCGAAGTCCTCGTTGCGCTCAGCATCGTCGTCTCCTACCTCGGCTGGGTCTCCGCCCAGATCAAGGCGCTGGGCCTTGTCTTCAACGTCATTTCTGATGGTGCCGTCTCTGTCAATATCGGCATGGTCATCGGCCTCGTCTGTGTCCTGATCTATACGCTGCTCGGCGGGATGTGGTCTGTCGCCATCACCGACTTTGTCCAGATGATCATCATTGTCGCCGGCATCATCTACATCTGCTTTGAGATATCCGGCATGGTGCCTGGCGGTGCCAGCCATGTCATCACCCATGCCTATGACGCCGGCAAGCTCAGTTTCATCCCCGAGATGAACGCCGTCGCCATCTTTGCCTTCCTTGGGGCAGGGCTCACCATGCTTTTCGGCTCCATCCCCCAGCAGGACATCTTCCAGCGCATCGCTTCCGCCAAGAATGAGAATGTCGCCCAGCAGGGTTCCATTTTCGGCGGCCTGTTCTACATCGCCTTCGGCCTGTTCCCGATGTTCCTCTGCTATGCGACCACCCTGCTTGACCCGGAGCTCGTCGCCCAGCTCATCGATGTGGATTCCCAGATGATTGTGCCTGCCATGATCATCAAATACATGCCGATGTTCGCCCAGGTCGTCTTCTTCGGGGCACTGCTTTCTGCC
>CALGGD010000276.1 GCA_937916185.1 uncultured Oxalobacter sp.
GGCACCGAACCGCTCAAGCCATTTGAACCATTTTGTTTCCCGTTCCTTGGCGAAGGTCTGTTTGGCGCAGTAGCCTATCCAGTAATTGAGCAGACCACCAAGGGTGTTCCCGATGGTGGCGACAGCAATGACGGCCCAGAACATGCTTCTGTCTGCGGCAACCACAGCGAATACCGCCGGTTCTGATCCAAGGGGAAGCAGGGTGGCGGATACGAAGCAGATGACGAAAACTGCCGTAAGCCCGATGCCAGGCACTGCAAGCCAGTCAAGCAGCCAGTAAACGGCGGATTCAACCATGGATTCGAGTCGCTTTCCTTCTGTCTGTTCCCCTTCTCTCCGTCATGGATACGGGAAATCCTCTGAAACAGGCTCAAGCATATCAGACGCGGATTATAATTGTGGAAGTTTACAGGAATTGTCCCAGGTTCGTTATGGTTGATTATCTGAAAAAAATACTGACTTCACGGGTTTATGATGTTGCGGTCGAGTCGCCGCTGGATGTTGCGCCGGGGCTTTCCGGCAAGACGGGCAACACCGTCCTGCTGAAACGGGAAGACCTCCAGCGGGTGTTCAGTTTCAAGCTGCGGGGAGCCTATAACAAGATGGCGAATCTCCCGGATGCACAGCGTCAGCGGGGGGTCATCTGCGCTTCTGCCGGCAACCATGCGCAGGGCACAGCGCTTGCGGCAAGGAAGATGGGGTGCAAGGCGGTGATTGCGATGCCGATGACCACGCCGCCAGTGAAAATCGATGCGGTGAAGATGCATGGTGGCGGCAATGTGGAGATTGTGCTGCATGGCGAATCATTCTCGGATACCTATGAACATGCGGTGAAACTGATGGAAGAACGGGGGCTGACGTTCATCCATCCGTTTGACGATCCCGATGTGATTGCCGGTCAGGGGACAGTGGGCATGGAGATTCTGCGCCAGCATTCCGCACCGGTCCACGCCGTTTTTGTCCCGGTCGGGGGAGGCGGGCTGATTGCCGGTAATGCCGGTGAACGGATCAACCTGCCGGATGTCGGGCTTTTCTCGGATGGGACGGCTGTGAAACTGGTTGGGGAGGAGACCTTCCGGCTCTGCCGGCAGTATGTCGATGAGATGGTGCTGGTGGATACAGATGATGTCTGTGCGGCGATCAAGGATGTTTTCCTGGATACCCGCAGCATCCTGGAACCGGCGGGAGCCCTGTCGGTTGCCGGGGTCAAGGCATATGTCGGGCGTGCGGCGAAAGCCGGCCGGCCGGTGAAGGGTGAGACGATGGTTGCTGTCACCTCTGGGGCGAATATGAATTTTGACCGCCTCCGTTTCGTGGCGGAACGTGCGGATGTCGGTGAGGATAAGGAGGCGGTGCTGGCCGTGACAATCCCGGAAGAAAGGGGCAGTTTCCGCCGTTTCTGTGAACTGTTTGGTCAACGTCATGTCACCGAATTCAATTACCGGATCAGTGATGAACGCGAAGCCCATGTGTTTGTCGGCATTGAGGTGCAGGACCGCGAGGAAACCGCCGCAATCATCCAGGCATTTGAAAGCAACGGTTACCGGACATTCGACCTGACCGATGATGAACTGGGCAAGATGCATCTCCGCTATATGGTGGGAGGCAAGAGTCCGTATGCCGGGCACGAACAGCTGTTCCGGTTCATCTTCCCTGAACGCCCGGGGGCGTTGAGGAAGTTCCTGACATCCATGGCACCGAACTGGAATATCAGCCTGTTCAATTACCGGAACCATGGTGCGGATTATGGCCGTGTCCTGGTGGGCATCCAGGTGCCTGATGCGGAAATGGAAGCCTTCAACAGGTTCCTGGCAACATTGGGCTATCCATACTGGAATGAGACCGATAATCCTGTCTATAAACTGTTCCTATGAGGAAAGGCGATGAATGAAATGACTGAAGGGAAAGCAGACGGTCAAAGGGCATCCATGGATGATGCCGGGAAGAAGGTTGGCCTGAACGATTCCCCACTGGGCAAACGCATTGAATCGTTGGCGGCGTATGATCCTTCGATTCTTTTTGCAATCCCCCGTAAACCGATGCGTGAGGAACTGGGTGTCATGGGGTCGAACCCGTTTTTCGGGATGGATTTCTGGAATGGCTACGAACTCTCCTGGCTGAACCTGAGAGGGAAACCCCAGGTCGGTATCCTGCGCTTTTCTGTCTCATCGGATTCAAAGAACATCGTGGAATCGAAATCCCTGAAGCTGTACCTGTCCGGGTTTTCCCAGCACAGGATTGAGAAAGAAGACCTGGTTCCGCTGATCAGCAAGGATCTCAGCGATGCATTCGATGCCTTTGTCATGGTGACAATCATCCAGCCGGATGAATTTGACCAGCTCAAGATCGAGGAGATGGATGGCCTGCTGCTTGACCGCTTGGATATCTCAACAGATATCTATGCGCCTGCTCCTGAACTGCTGCGGAGCAACATGGAAGAAGCTCCGGTCGAGGAGGTATTGGTCTCGCATCTGTTGAAAACAAACTGTCCAGTGACGGGGCAGCCGGACTGGGCGACATTGCAGATCCATTATGCGGGTCCCCAGATTGACCAGGAACGCCTGCTGAAATATATCATCAGCCTGCGGACAGCCCAGGCGTTCCATGAACAATGCGTGGAACGTATCTGGCTGGATATCAAGCATTACTGCCGCCCTCCGCATC
>CALGGD010000277.1 GCA_937916185.1 uncultured Oxalobacter sp.
AGTTGCTTGCCCGCCGTGTCCGTGAAGCCGGTGTCTTCTCTGAAGTAGTGCCTTACGATGTTGAACCCGGATTCATCCAGGATTACGCCAAGGATGGCGCACTGAAAGGCATCATCCTGTCTGGCGGACCAAACAGTGTGACTGAAGGTGATACACCCCGCGTCCAGCAGATTGTCTTTGAACTTGGTGTGCCGGTCCTGGGCATCTGTTACGGGATGCAGGCGATGGCTGCCCAGCTGGGGGGCAGGGTTGAGAATGGCAAAGTCCGTGAATTCGGCTATGCCGAAGTCTTCACCCAGACAGCCAGCAGGCTGTTTGATGGCATTGCTGATGCCGTCCAGCAGGATGGTTCCGCTATGCTGAAGGTCTGGATGAGCCATGGTGACAAAGTGACTGCATTGCCATCCGGCTTCAAGGTTGTGCTGTCCAACGAAGCCTGTCCGGTTGCCGGCATGGCAGATGAATCCCGTGGGTTCTATGCCGTCCAGTTCCATCCAGAGGTCACCCATACTGTACAGGGCAAGGTCATCCTGAACCGTTTTGTCCATGACATCTGCGGTTGCCAGTCAGACTGGAACATGCCGGATTATGTCAGTGAGGCTGTTGAGGCCATCCGTCAGGAAGTCGGCAAGGACGATGTCATTCTGGGACTGTCCGGCGGGGTTGATTCCAGTGTTGCCGCTGCATTGATCCATCGGGCGATCGGTGACCAGCTGACCTGTGTTTTCGTTGACCATGGCCTGTTGCGCCTGAATGAAGGCAAGATGGTCATGGATATGTTTGCCCGAAACCTGGGGGTCAAGGTCATCCATGTCGATGCATCTGACCAGTTCATGGGACAGCTTGCCGGCGTGACCGACCCGGAAGAAAAACGGAAAATCATCGGCAGGGAATTTGTCGAGGTTTTCCAGCGTGAAGCCGGCGGAATCAAGAATGCGAAATGGTTGGCACAGGGCACCATTTATCCAGATGTCATCGAAAGCGCGGGGAAAGGCAAGAAAGGGCAGACTATCAAGAGCCATCACAATGTCGGCGGGTTGCCGGACACCCTGAACCTGAAACTGCTGGAACCCCTGCGTGAACTCTTCAAGGATGAAGTCCGTGAATTGGGGCTGGCATTGGGGTTGCCACGTGAAATGGTTTACCGCCATCCCTTCCCGGGACCTGGCCTGGGTGTCCGTATCCTGGGTGAAGTCAAGAAAGAATATGCAGACCTCCTGAGGCAGGCAGATGCCATCTTCATGGAAGAATTGTGGAACACCCCATCTGGACAGGTTTCCGACAAGGGGTATCCAATGAGCTGGTACGATGCGACCAGTCAGGCGTTCTCTGTCTTCCTGCCGGTCAAGTCTGTCGGCGTGATGGGGGATGGCCGGACCTATGAATATGTTGTGGCACTGCGTGCTGTCCAGACACAGGATTTCATGACTGCACAATGGGCGCATCTGCCGCATGAACTGCTGGGCAAGGTTTCCAACCGCATCATCAATGAGGTCCGTGGCATCAACCGGGTTGTCTATGACATCTCAGGCAAACCACCCGCCACGATTGAATGGGAATAAACGGTCATCCGAAGCTGCCCAGGGCTTCCTGCCAGCTTCTTTGTATTTTTTCAAATATTGATTGGTGATTATGAAACAGAACGGTCTTTTCCAGAAAACCCTGCTTGCGATGCTGGTAAGCAGCCTTTGCGCTTCGTCCGCCTTTGCCTTCAATCCGGATAACTACACCTATAAAGAGCAGGTCATCTCCGCGGATGGTGCGGAAATGGTCAAGCTGAGGGTTTATGACCAGGATCAGAAAATCACCTTCATGGCGTCTGATTTAGGCCAAGAGGGAGACGAAACCGAGGACATGAAAGTCAACCGTCCGTTCAGCAAAAACGATGCCTCGAACATCAAGACGGCGATGCGTTATGTGAAAGCAGTCTTTGGGGTGCCTTCTAAGGCACCGGTTGTCGAAACCATAACCAATGATGAAGAGCAGGCGTCATTCGGTTCCCCGGTAATTGGTAAAACAGGCGTTTCGGGAACCCGTTTAAGCACCTGGTTCATGCCGGGAAAGGCAGCAGTCAATGTGCTGCCAACCGGTATACTGACAATCGGTGACCTGGGGGAAAAAGGCACTGGTCTGCTCCCTGCACTTGCCGCTGAAGGCGAGGGTGCTGGTATGTCCGCTGTCATCGTGCATGAAATGATGCATGGATTGGGTATCACAGCAGATGCAGAGCCTAAGGTTGAAGGCAAATATGATTCTTTTATCGCATCGGAGGTTAATTCGACATTCAGTGCCCATCTCCGTGACCTCTATGGGACGCCACTTGAACCCGGCATGAAGATGGAGAAAATAACCCCCAGTGATTTTGAAGCCAGCAAGGGCGTGAGCCCTGATAAAAACACCTTTTATCAGATCGATCCTGAGAAAGGAGATGCCAATTTCAGCGGTGCCTATTTCACCGGTGATAACGTTGTTAAAGTCCTGAGGATGGAAGGCGATGCTGATATTGCCCAGATCGCCTGGCCGGATGGTTCAGAGACAAAAGCTGTGCCTGGTGTCCCTGTCAATGGCTATGAGAGAGATGAGGATGACGCAGGTAAAACATTTTATGCTCCTGAAATGAGCCATCTTGAGCTGCAGAACAGCATGATGAGCCATCAGGGTTACCGCAACTGGAATATCTTCATGGAAGCCGAGCTTGCTGTCCTGCAGGATATCGGGTATGACCAGATTGACCGTCGGAAATTCTTCGGGTTTTCTATTTACAATAACGGTCTCACCTACACGAACAGCCACGGATTCAACAGTTCCCAGGACTGGGGCGTCGGGCTCCATGTCTATGGCAGCGGCAATACCATCACACAGCAGGCAGACCTGAAGACCACAGGTGCTGATGCCTATGGTATCCGTATCGATGGGACTGGCAACAGGCTGACCGTCGCTAAAGGTACCAAGGTCCAAGCCAACGGTAAAGACGGCATCGGTGTATTGGTTTCTTATGGCAAAGGGCACAGCCTCAATGTCCAGGGTGATGTCGAGGCGGCCGGTGAAGGCGGCAAAGCCTTGGCTTTTGATTTCGGCGGCAATCTTATAGGTGATAGATTCGGATACCGGGGTTCCTATTTTGCTGTCGAGAAATCCGAGAAAAAGTGGGCAGATACCGACAACTATCCAGATGCGGTTGACGGCGCATTGGTAGGGCGTGCCGACATCAGCGGTTCCGTCAAAGGTAAGGAAGCCGCCATCTACATCTCAGACAACGCATTGGTCAAACAGGTCAATGTCCTGAACGGTGCCTCGATAGAAGGTGACATCATTTCAGAATGGTCGCCGGACAAGAACCGCTATGGTGAATATGGCAAGGGCAACAGCATGACCCTGCATCTGCCGTCAAACGAAGATGGGCTTACCGCATTGACCTTCGGCCTCAAGGCAGATGAAAACGGCCAGGCAACTGGGGAAGCTGATCCGGATTTCAAGATGGCGTATAGCGGCAACATCGTTGGTCCGGACAGCATCGGCGTGGATCTCAAAGGCGGGTCGCTGGATTACAGCGGGACGGCTGCCGTGTATGAATTCCGTACTCAGAAAGACACAACCTTGTCCCTGAAGGACAGTGCCATTGCCGCGAAAAACACCGTAGTCGAGGGGAAGGCAGTCCTGTCTGGCACCAATGCCTTTGTTGTGCAGGACGAAGGGAGTGCGATATTAACCGATGTTGAGAATGACGGTGATGCTGTGTTCAAAAGCGCATCTGCTGAAAGTGAGCAGATTGTCATTGAAAAGTACACTGGTACCGGGCAGTCTTCCCTGAATGTAGATCTGGATGAAAACGCTGCCAACCAGCTGAAAGGCAGCAATACTGAGGCGACGGTTGACCAAGCATCGAAAGTCCTCCGTATCGATGACAACGCCAGCCAGTCCAACTGGAACCTGCATGTTGCTGAAGGCGAAGTCAGCGGTGATATCAACGCCGTCATCGGTCCAGACGGACAGCCTGTAGCCGCCAGCGAAAAGAAAAACAGTACCGCTGCCGTCCTGCATGACATTGCTGCAAACAACTTCCAGGTCTTCCGTGCGCAGATGAACGACCTCGACAAACGCATGGGTGACCTCCGCAACATGCCGGATTCAGCAGGCGGCGCCTGGGCGAAAGTCATCGCCGGGCAGAGCAAATACAAAGGCATCCACAACGACTACAAGACCCTGCAGGTCGGTGTCGACCATCGGTATAAAGGATTCTTCGGGGGTGTTACCGCTGCCTATACCGATGGTGACGGCTCCGTCAAACACGGCTCCACCGATGACAAGAATTACACCTTCGGGCTTTACGGTGGGTGGCTGGGAGAAGACGGCCAGTTCGTTGACTTGACCCTCAAGCACCACCACCTTGAGACAGACTACGACTTCCGTTCCAACGGCAAGAAGACCAAAGGTTCGTATGACACCGGCGGTACCTCTTTCTCGGTCGAATACGGC
>CALGGD010000278.1 GCA_937916185.1 uncultured Oxalobacter sp.
CGCAACCCAAAGACTGATCGCGACCCCTAGACGTGTGGGCTTGCCAATTTCTGCTTGGTGGACAGCATGTCATTGATGATCCCAGGCAGATGGCACCTTATCTGACAGATGTCAGGAAACGTGCTGTCGGAAAAGCATTGGCGGTCGTCCTGCCCGGCAGCACAGAAGAAGTTTCGGAGGTTGTGCGGTTGTGCCGTGAGCATCATATCCCGATTGTCCCACAGAGCGGCAATACCGGTACTGTGCTTGGCAGCATCCCTGACAGTACGGGCAATGCGGTCGTCCTGTCCCTGAAACGGATGGATCGTATCCTTGAAGTCGATGCAGACAACAACACCATGACGGTTGAGGCAGGCTGTATCCTGGACAATGTCCATGCTGCTGCCAGACAGGTTGACCGGATGTTCCCACTGACCCTTGCCTCTTCCGGCTCCTGCATGATCGGCGGAAACCTGGCGGCGAATGCCGGAGGGACATCGGTATTACGCTATGGGACTGCGCGGAACCTCTGCCTGGGCATCCAGGCAGTCCTGCCTGACGGTGCCGTCTGGGATGGGCTTTATAAACTGCGCAAGAACAATACCGGCTATGACCTGCGTGACCTTTTCATCGGTTCGGAAGGCACCTTGGGTATCATTACGGCGGCTGTCCTGAAACTGTTCCCGGCTCCTGACAGTCAACAGACGGCTTTTGTGGCTGTTGAAAGCCCTTCCGCTGCATTGAAGCTGTTGAACTTGGCGAAAAAACAGGCGGATTGCCTGCTGACAACCTTTGAATTGATTTCACAGCGGAGCCTTGATGTTGTCCTGAAACATTTCCCAGACCTGAAAGCCCCTTTCCCTGCCATTTTCCCCTACTACGTCCTGATGGAACTCAATGGCAACGGCTCTGAAGGACAGTTGGGTGACTTGATGGAAGCTATCCTGCAATCAGCTTTTGAAGAAGGAACCGTTCTGGATGCCTGCATCGCACAGTCGATTGCGCAGGCAATGACACTCTGGGCATTACGTGAAAACATCTCGGAAGCCCAGGCAAGGGATGGGAAAAACATCAAGCATGATATTTCTGTGCCCGTCTCACAGATTCCAGCATTTATGACAGATACCGATGCGAGGTTGCAGGTGGCTTTCCCTGGATGCCGGATGACGGTCTTTGGGCACCTTGGTGATGGCAGCCTTCATTACAATGTCGGTGCCCCTGAAGGCATCCCTGATGATGATTTCCTCGCTAGACAGGATGATGTCAATCAAGTGGTTTATGACAACGTTGCCCGTTTTAATGGCGCCATCTCAGCGGAACATGGTCTGGGAGCATTGAAGCATGACAAGAACGCCCACTATAAGGATGCTGTTGAAATCCAGTTGATGAAAAAGATAAAACAGGCGTTTGACCCAGATGG
This sequence comes from uncultured Oxalobacter sp., assembly GCA_937916185.1. Taxonomy (GTDB): domain Bacteria; phylum Pseudomonadota; class Gammaproteobacteria; order Burkholderiales; family Burkholderiaceae_D; genus Oxalobacter. Next base: position 1,400 of record CALGGD010000278.1, read on the forward strand.
GTTGATGAATCCTGGCAAGGTCATACCGTAAGACTTTCTTTTTTATTTCAATAGTTTATGAAAGATATCTTCATGCAGGGTATCAGATAGATTGCGTTCATTTCTTCAGCACCCGCAATCCATTGAACAGCACAATCAATGTGGTGCCGATGTCCGCAAACACCGCCATCCACATGGTCGCCACACCTATCAATGCCAAGGCAATGAACAGGATTTTGACACCCAAGGCAAAGACAATGTTCTGCGTCAGGATGCTGAAGGTGTCTTTGGACAATTGGATCAGTTTAGGGATGTTGCCCAGGTCATCGTTCATGATGACGATATCAGCAGCTTCCATCGCAATGTCAGTGCCTGCCTGTCCCATCGCAATACCGATATCCGCTGTCGCCAAGGCAGGCGCGTCATTGATGCCATCACCCACCATCGCAACCAAGCCTTGTTGACCCACACGGCTCCTCAGTGCATGGACAGCTTCTGATTTATCCGTTGGCAGCAGCTGCGCCCTCACTTCAGTGATACCGGTTTCCTGTGCAATCATCCTGGCAGTCTCAAGATTGTCCCCTGTCAATAAAACCGTCTCTATACCTATTTTATTCAATAGGTTGACAGCATTTCTTGAAGTAGGTTTTATGCTGTCAGCTACAGCAAAGACTGCCAGGATATCGGTATCTGAAGCAAGTAAGGTGGTGGTATAGCCTTTTGCTGCATCAATAGCCAAATGTTTTTCAACGTTTCCATCCAAAGGCAATCCGGCAGTAATCCAGCCAACGCTGCCGAGCTTCAGTTGATGCCCTTCTACCGTGGCGCAGAGTCCTTTGCCGGGAAGTTCCTGGAAACTGTCACAAGGCATATCAGACTGGGGGATTCCCATGACGATGGCCTTTGAGACAGGATGGTCTGAATGGCCTACCAATATTGAAGCCCATTTCAGGACATCGGCTTCAGCATACCGGTCTGTCAGGATACGGTAATGTTGGAGTTTCGGTTTTCCTTCTGTGATGGTTCCAGTCTTATCTAGAGCCAACATCCTGATTTTCCGGGCATATTCCAGGAAGACACCGCCTTTGATCAGGATGCCCTGCCGGACAGCGGCAGTCAGCCCGCTGACCAGGGTCGCTGGTGTTGAAATGACAAGCGCACATGGGCAGGCAATCACCAAGACAGCAAAAGCCCGGTAGCAGGACTCAAACCAGGAAATGCCTGTCAGGAATGGGTAGACAACAGCAATACAGAGTGCAATGACAAACACAATCGGCGTATATATGCTGGCGAACCGGTCTATGGATTGCTGGAAAGGCGCTTTGGCTTCCTTGGCTTCTTCAACAGCATGGACAATCCTTGCGGCAACCGTATCTGCTGCCGATGAAGTGACTTTCACTTGGAGGATGCTGTTCTGGTTCACCGTCCCTGCGAACACCTGGTCGCCATGCTGCTTGCTGACAGGAAGGCTCTCGCCCGTCACGGCAGACTGATCCACCAGGCTATGGCAGATCGGAAGAGCACACGTCTGAACTCCA
>CALGGD010000279.1 GCA_937916185.1 uncultured Oxalobacter sp.
GCTTCTGTCGCAAGCAGAACCAGGGCCACCAGAATACCGATATATTTCAAGAGGAGGCCGTTCATGAAATATATCGGTATTCTGGTGGCCCTGGTTCTGCTTGCGACAGAAGCATATACAGGGTTCTATGTTGTTGACCAAAGCCAGTATGCCCTTGTGTTCGGGTTTGGACAGGTTCAGGCTGTTGCGACTGAGCCGGGGCTTTATATGAAATGGCCGGTGCCGATCCAGAGAGAGATGCTGTTGGACAACCGTATCCAGACGACCAGTACAACAGAACCGGAGCATATCGTCACAGCTGACCGTATCCATATCCTTGCGGATTCCATCATCAGGTGGCGGATATCCGACCCCCAGCAGTATTATGTTTCTTTTGAAGCCAAGGAAGAAGTGGCGCGTGACCGGATTGTCAAGGCGGCAAAGACAGCAATCAGTGAAGTGATGGCGCATCATACCTTTGCGGATACCCTGACAGGAGAAAAAGGCGGGATTCCCCAAGAACTGACAGGTCTGCTGGCTGAAAAGACCCGGGATACAGGGATTGAGATTGTTGAGGCCAGGCTTGAGCGTGTCAACTATACCGATGAAACGGCGGCCACCATCTATGAGCAGATGAAAGCCGAGAAGGCGAAGGTTGCTGCCGGCATCCGTGCCAAGGGAGAGGAAGAAGCGAAGAAAATCCGCGTGGAAGGAGACCGCCAGCGTGTGGCCATCCTGAATGATGCTGAACGGGAAGCTGGCAGGATCAGGGGCCAGGGAGATGCGGAAGCCGCCCGGATCCATGGACAGGCCTACCGGGAGGATCCAGAATTTTATAAATTCTACCGCAGCCTTCAGTCTTATCGTGAAAGCTTCAAGAACAACAACAGGAATGTCCTGGTGCTGGATGCCTCCTCACCGTTTTTCAGGTTCCTGAAACATCGGGCAGGTGAAAAATAACTCAACATACAGTCCTGATTGTATTATCATTTAACCTTTTTGCTGGAATGCTTTTTAATCATGCCCAATTGGCTTTTACCAGAGTTCATTGCAGATGTCCTGCCATCAGAAGCCAGGAAGATGGAAGACCTGCGCCGCAGGGTTCTTGATGAGTTCCGTTCTTATGGATATGAATTTGTCATCCCGCCGATGTTGGAGTACCTGGAATCGCTGCTGACCGGCGTTGGCAAGGATACGGAGCTTGATACGTTCAAGCTCATTGACCAGCTGTCTGGTAAAACAATGGGTATCCGGGCTGATATGACCACGCAGGTGGCGCGTATTGATGCCCATCTCATGAACCGCAGCAGGGTTGTCCGGCTCTGTTATGCGGGCAGTATCCTGCATACGCGGCCTTCAGGTCTCCAGGCGACCCGCGAACCCCTTCAGGCAGGTGCAGAGCTTTTCGGCTGTGCCGGTATCCAGGCTGATGCTGAAATCCAGAAACTGGCACTGTCGACCCTGAAAGCGGTGGGACTTGCTGATGTCAACCTTGACCTGAGCCATGTCGGCGTCCTCAAGGCGATTGTTTCTTTGGATCCACAGGCAAAAGCGCATGAAGTGCAGCTCTTTGACATGCTTGAGACAAAAGACATGCCTGGGTTGTCAGAATTGACAGCGGATTTTCATGAAGGCACCCGCAAGGCATTGCTTGCATTGCCAGAGCTGTACGGCGATGTCTCTGTCCTTGAAAAGGCACGGGCTGTCCTGCCTGCGGTTGATGGTGTCTCCAGTGCGTTGCGTGAGCTGGAGTACCTGGCTGGTCAGGCTGAAAGCGACAGGGTTACAATCGACCTTGCTGACATGCATGGCTACCATTATCACAGCGGAATCATGTTCGCAGCCTATATCCCTGGATTGCCCAATGCGATTGCCCGTGGAGGGCGTTATGATTCTGTGTCAGAGGCCTTCGGCCGTTCCCGCCCGGCAACAGGCTTTTCCCTGGATATCCGGGAACTCGCAAGGGTTCTGCCAGCGGCAGAGAAACGTCCAGCAGTGATGGCGCCATGGAGCGATGACCCTGCTTTGGCGAAAAAAGTCAGTGACCTGCGCAAGGCGGGCGTCACAGTCATTTATAATTTACAGAACTCCGTCCATCGGACAGATGAATTCGCTTGCAGTCAGCGCTTGGAACAGGATGCATCCAGTGGAGACTGGGTACTGAAAACCATAAGTAACAAATGAGTTGAAAAATGGCCAGAAATGTAATTGTAGTCGGAACCCAATGGGGCGATGAAGGTAAAGGTAAAGTCGTTGACTGGTTGACAGACCATGCCCAGGGTGTTGTCCGTTTCCAAGGGGGGCACAATGCAGGGCATACACTGGTGATCGGTGGCCAGAAAACCGCGCTCCAACTGGTGCCATCTGGCATTATGCGTCCGGGCACTGCCTGTTATATCGGCAATGGATGTGTCCTTTCCATCCCAGACCTGTTAAGGGAAATCGACAAGCTTGAAGCCGCTGGCATTGAAGTTGTTTCCCGGCTCAAGATTTCGGAATCGTGCCCCCTGATCCTGCCATATCATGTCGCCCTTGACCTTGCCCGTGAATTGAAACGTGGCAGTGCCAAAATCGGGACGACCGGCAAGGGGATTGGACCGGCCTATGAGGACAAGGTTGCCCGCCGCGCCATCCGGGTCGCTGACCTGCTCAAGCCAGATACCTTTGCGGAAAAACTCAGGCAGAATATGGATTACCATAATTTTGTCCTGGAAAACTATCTGGGAGCTGAACCTGTCAGTTACAAGAAGACGCTTGACGATGCGCTGGCAATGGTTCCCCGCGTCAGGCCATTGATTGCAGACATTTCTTCCGCCCTTAACAAAGCTTATGCAGAAGGTGCCAACCTGCTGTTTGAAGGTGCACAGGGCAGCCTGTTGGATGTTGACCATGGCACCTATCCTTATGTCACTTCCAGCAACTGTGTCGCCGGCAATGCGGCGGCTGGTGCAGGCATTGGCCCAGGTATGCTCCATTACATCCTGGGGATCACCAAGGTCTATACCACCCGTGTCGGTGCGGGGCCATTCCCCTCCGAGCTGGATACCAATGTCGGTATCGGCAAGCATCTGTCAACCGTCGGCATGGAATTTGGCACCGTCACCGGCCGTCCACGCCGTTGTGGCTGG
>CALGGD010000280.1 GCA_937916185.1 uncultured Oxalobacter sp.
CCGATCTGCTGAAGGCATTTGGTGACCGTTGCCCGGCGGTTCTCCGGAAATCCGGGCTGATGGTCGGCCTTGGGGAAACCGATGAAGAGATCATCCAGTCCATCAAGGATCTTTACCGTCATGGCGTGCGGATGCTGACCATCGGGCAGTATCTCCAGCCTTCCCGCCATCATCTGCCAGTCAGGCGTTATGTCACACCAGCCGTCTTTGACTGGTATCGGAAACAGGCTCTCAATATCGGCTTTGATTTTGTGGCTTCTGCGCCGCTGGTGCGTTCCAGTTACCATGCCGGCATCCAGGCGGAACAGGTGTTGGGCAAAAAATGAAATCCTGATAAAATCTGACATGCATGTAGGATTTTATCGTTAGTCCATGTAGGAATTTATCAGGATTGAGCACATGAAAACGTTTTCTTATCTTCCCAGGACACTGGAAAAGGTTTTCAAGGAAGCCAACAGTCAGTTCAAGGTGCTGATGGTCAGTGGTATGCGTCAGGTCGGAAAAAGTACGCTGCTGGGTAATATCGCCGACAATGACCGCAAGCAGGTTTCCTTGGATGATATGCAGGAGCGGGAAGATGCCAGGAACCAACCTGCTGTTTTTTTCAGGAACCACAGGTTGCCGCTTTACATTGATGAAATCCAGCGGGTTCCTGAACTGTTTCTTCAGTTGAAGGCGGTGGTTGATGCACAGGCATCAGCTGGTGCTGTCTGGCTGACAGGGTCACAGCGGTTTGCCTTGATGAAGGGGGTGGGGGATTCTTTGGCAGGCAGGATCATTGATTTTGAACTGATGCCGTTTTCCATCTATGAACGGGAAGGCAAAGGGCTGTTGCAGGAACCTTATATGCCATCAGATAAGCTGAAAAGCCATCTGCCTTCCCGTGACCGGGAAGAAACATTGAGAATCCTCTGGCAGGGGGCGTGGCCTCAGGCGGTTCAGAGCAGGACACCGTCTGCCTGGGCACGGTTTTACCGTTCTATTGTCCAGAATTATCTGGAACGGGACATCCGTACCGATATGAACATTGGCAAGATTGCTGCTTTCCACCGGTTCATCACGGCATTGGCACTCCGTACCGGGCAGGAGCTCCGTATCGGTGTGCTTGCCCAGATGGCAGGCGTCAATGAAGCGACGGTCAAACGCTGGCTGTCTATTGCGGAAGCATCTGGCGTTATTTATCTGCTGCCGCCTTTCTTTGTCAATGTCAACAAACAGCTTGTCAAATCCCCCAAGGTCTATTTTACGGATACGGGTCTTGCCTGTTGGCTCTGCAATCTGCATACCCCTGAAGAAGTTCTTTCATACAAGGATGCCGGTGCGCTTTTCGAGACTTTTGTCATCACCGAAATCCTGAAAAGCTGGCGGCATAATGGATTGCAGCCCCAGTTTTATTTTTACCGTGACAGCAAGGGACAGGCAGAAATTGACCTGCTTGTCCATCATCGAGGGATTTATCATCCTGTGGAAATCAAGCTTTCAGAGTTTCCAGATAAGAGTATGGTCAGGCATTTTGATGTGTTGAAAAAGTTACCGGTCAATACGGGGACTGGCGCGCTCATCTGCTGTGGTGGGAAAAGCCGATGGCTGACAGAGAATGTGATTACCCATGCCATCTGGCAGATATGATGCAGTTCTGCCAGAAACCAGGAGCTGTATGGACAGTCCTGCTTTCCGGTTTCAGGGAGGTCTGGTCAGCGCTTCGAGGCGCGTTCCTTCAAGGTACGGTTCACCAGGCTGTCCAGGACTTTCAGCGTGCCATTGATGGCTTCCTGCTCGTTCATATCCGCTTTGTTGCCTTCACTGATGATGGCGGGGGATGTCACAAAACGGCCATCGACGACAACCATCGGCACGCCGTCAACCTTGTAGGTGTCCAGGAACCCGATGCCCTGCTGGCATAGGGATTCGACGTAAAAGGAATTGAACATCTCGACGAATTTCAGGCGGTCAATGCCGTTTTCTTCCACCCAGCGGAAGACCTGGACATCGGTTCGGAACGGATAACGCTGTTCCTGCATTGCCCGGAAAATCTTATGGTGCATGCTGTTGGTGAGTTCCCCCATCGCCGCCAGGGTGTAGAACATCCGCTGCTGCATCGCCATGCCATCCCCGAATTTCACATGCACACGCCGGAACAGGACGTTGTCTTTATGCTGCCGTGCCCAGTTGGTGATGGGCAGGTCCAGTGCATAGCAGTGGTCGCAGAAATAGCCGAAAAATTCAATGACTTCGACTTTCCTGCCTGCTTCCGCATCCTGTTGGACTGGCAGCAGCTGATAATCCACATTCGGCTGGGGGTTCGATGGCCGGGCGGAAGCCGTTACGGCAACCGCACCCAAGAGGAATATGGCGATGAAACGCCGGATCAATGTCATCATGGTGTTACCTGATTACCGAGGTGGTGAAACCGTTGCCCTTCAGCCTTTCTTGGATGGATGCGGCTTTGGAGGCTTGGAAGGGGCCCAGGCGGACACGGTAAATCGTGTCTGTCCCGGAACCTGACTGCAGGATCTGGGAGCTGAATCCATACATGGCGAGGTTGCCGCGCTGGTTGTCTGCCTGTTCGCGGTTCCGGAATGCGCCAGCCTGGAGATAGACGGACTGGTTGATGTTCGCTTTGGTGGTTTCAGACATCACTTTCGTGGAGGCTGTTGCCGGTGCTGCCGCAGGGGGGGTATCGGTTGCCGGCGCAGGACGGTTCACCGCAGGGGTTGGCGCTGGAGCCGGTGCCGGAGCAGCATCGGGCTGTTCACTGGCAGGGCGCAGTGGCGTGTCTTTATACATCGGCTGGTTCGGGTCAGCAGCTGGCTGCTGTCCGGCTTGGGATACCACCTGGACCTGCTGGGCAGGCTGTTCTTGCTTGGGTTCATCCTTTTTCGTGACCGGCGAGGAGCGCAGCAGGAAAAACGCCACGGCTGCCGCGATGGCAAGGCCGGTGACCAGGCCAAGGATGAAACCGAAAAAAGTACCGCTTCTCTGAGTAGCCATAATTTACATTTTTTCAGGACAGGAGACGCCCAGCAGGCTGAGGCCGTTGCGCAGCACCTGGCGGACTGCTTTCAGCAGCGCCAGACGTGCCAGCTTCGTTTTCTCATCATCCGCCAGGAAACGTTCAGCATTGTAATAACCGTGGAGTTCCCCTGCGAGTTCGCGAAGGTAGAATGCCACCAGATGGGGGCTCAGTTCCTCCATGGCACGGGACAGCAGGTCGGGGTATTCCGCCAGTTTTGCCAGCAGTGCCGTCTCATGGGCGGAGCAGAGGGGGGAAAGGTCTGCATTGTCCAGGGCAGATTCGTCACCTCCCCATTGTGCGAACACCGAACAGATGCGCGCATGGGCATACTGGACATAATAGACGGGGTTCTCATCGGAACGGGCAAGCGCCAGATCCACATCAAAGACAAATTCCGTATCAGCCTTGCGCGAAATCAGGAAGAAACGTACCGCATCGCGGCCACGGGTGCTATCCCCTGCCCCTGACCATTCAATCAGGTCCCGCACGGTCACATAAGAGCCTGCGCGTTTGGAAATCTTGACTTCCGCTCCGTCTTTCATCACCGTCACCATCTTATGCAGGACATAGTCAGGGAAAGCCTTGGGGATGCCTTTGTTCACGCCCTGCAGGCCCGCTTTCACCCGTGCGATGGTTCCATGGTGGTCGCTGCCCTGGATGTTCACCACCCTGTCGAAGCCACGGTTCCATTTGTTGATATGGTAGGCGACATCCGGAACGAAATAGGTGTAGGTGCCATCGGACTTGCGCATCACCCGGTCTTTGTCGTCACCATATTCGGTGGAGCGGAGCCATAAAGCGCCGCCGTCTTCAAAGGTTTTGCCCTCTTTCGTCAGGGTATCCACCGTTTCCTGGACCTTGCCATCGGTGTAGAGGGAGGATTCCAGGAAGAAATTGTCGAAATGGATGCCAAAGGCCTTCAGGTCGTTGTCCTGCTCGTTGCGCAGGTAAGCGACTGAGAACGCACGGATCGAGGCGAGGTCATCGACATCACCGGAAGCGGTCACCGTATCGCAGTTGCGTGCGGAAACGGTCTTTTTCGCCAGGAAATCTTTGGCGATGTCAGCGATATAGTCCCCGTTGTAGGCGCTCTCCGGCCATCCTTCATCCCCGGGTTTCAGGCCTTTTGCCCGTGCCTGCACAGACAGGGTCAGGTTGTTGATCTGCACTCCGGCATCGTTGTAGTAGAATTCCCGGGTCACCTGGTATCCCTGGGAGGCGAACAGGGCGGAAATCGCGTCGCCCAGGGCGCCCTGGCGGCCATGCCCGACATGGAGGGGGCCGGTCGGGTTTGCGGAAACAAATTCAATTAAAATAAGAATGATGAAAATTAAAATTTGGAAGATATAAAAAATGATGAAAATGTCACTAAAAGATCTGGAATAGCCTATTAATAGATTCATTAGAGTTAGTAGAGAGAAAAAGAAATTCAAGAGATTTCCTTATAAAGGAAAAAGTCTGTCAATTTGAACAGAAGAAGATGAAGATGAAGAGGAAGAAGAAGAGGAAGATGATGATAGTGATGAAGGCAATGAAAATGAATCTATAAATCCATATCAAAAATATGCAAATAGTCGAATTACTCATTCTGCATTTTTACCAATTTTAAACAAAAGAGATATCTTATATGATAAAGATAGTAAAAACTATTACATTTATATGGGTGTTTAAAAAGGATAAATATTTATAAAAGACTAGTCATTTTGGAGGACAATTCATATCAATAAAT
>CALGGD010000281.1 GCA_937916185.1 uncultured Oxalobacter sp.
AACATTGGAAGAGAAAAAACTGGCGGATTTGCCTTCAATTTTACGAAGCGAAGCAGGGATTGAATTTGCCCGTTCGGGCGGTGCAGGGAATACAACTTCCCTTTTTATGCGTGGGACGGAGTCCCGTCAGGTACTTTTACTGATTGATGGCATCCCGGTCCAGGATCCAACGGGAACAGGGACAGTGGATGTCCTGGCGCATCTGATGCCTGACCAGATCGATCATATTGAAGTGGTCAAGGGCAATGTGTCTTCTATTTATGGATCAGGGGCTGTCGGTGGTGTTATCCAGGTCTTTACCAAGCAGGGAACTGATACACCGCTGGCCAATGCGTTTGTTGAGTATGGCCGTTATGATACGGTCAGGTTCGGTGCGAATTTCAGCGGTAAGACAGAATATGGCACCAAGTTTGCCTTTTCTGCCGCACGTTCAAAAACCAATGGTTTTTCGGCGATGGATGTCGCTAAGGACAGCAACGTCAACAAAGACCATGATGGCAACCGCAATGTCGGTTTCACAGCGGCAGTTTCACATGAAATCAATAAAGACCATGAAATTGGAGCCCGCCTGTATTACCAGCATGACAAGTATCAGTACGATGATGCTTATAACTATGATCCGCAGGAAAAAAGTCGTGGCAAGGCACAGCAGATCATGGGATCTGTCTTTGTCAAAGACCGTTTCACTTCTGACTGGGTTTCTACGGTGACCGCTTCCCGTTCAGTCATCAAGCGCAATGGCTGGGAAGACTACAGTTCATGGGGAATGGATGGGGCAACGGCATACAGCTATAAAGGGGAAACCAACCAGCTGCAGTGGAACAACCAGATTGCCATCAACGAGGACTGGACGGTTACCGCAGGTGCGGAATATGCACATGAAAAGGCAACAACGGGTTCATCTTATACTCCTGACTACTATGGCATGTCTGGTGGCGAGGGTTACAGCCGTAATAAACAGAGCGTTTATACCGGGGTATTGGGCAACATGGGCAAGCATCATATCCAGGCGAATATCCGTTATGACCATGTCGAAGACTCTGGCTCAGACTGGACAGGCTATCTGGGTTATGCCTATGACATTACGGATGAATGGAAGGCATTGGCAAGTATTTCCAGTTCTTTCCAGGCACCGACGATGTATCAGATGTATTCCCAATACGGGAACAAAGGACTGGAATCTGAAAAGTCCAAGGCGGCTGAACTTGGGATTCAATACGCCTCTGGCGAGACCACTTTCCGGGCGACGGCTTTTGAATGGCGTACCCGTGACTTGATTGATTTTGCCTATGATGCCAATTGGAATGGCAGTTATTACAACACGGGCAAGGCCAAGAATTACGGTCTTGAACTGACAGGTTCGACAAAGCTCTGGGGTTTTGACCTGAAGGGCAATGCAACCTGGCAGAATCCTAAGAACCGTGATACTGATGAACGGTTGCTGCGCCGTGCCAAGCAGACGGCTTCCATTGAAGTCGGCAGGACTTGGGGATCTTTCTATGGTGATGTCAATGTCCAGTATGCCGGCCGCCGCAAAGACTATGGTGGTGATGATGGTTCGTATGCCATTGTCAATCTGGATGCCCGTTACGAAATCAACAAGCATCTTTCCGTTTATGGCC
>CALGGD010000282.1 GCA_937916185.1 uncultured Oxalobacter sp.
CATTCGGCATAGAGGTCCCTTTGACTGGGAAAGTGCAAAATCCATGGTGCTGGAGCAGGATTCGCCAGTTACAGTTTTAAGAAAGGCTCTAGAAGTTCGCAAGACTTATGCAAGGACTTTTTCTGATGCAAGTTTGGAAGACCTCTTTCCCAATAGGGGAGTTTGTGCGGCCTATGTTCTTCATCCTCAGGAAAAAACCGAAAAGGACATTCTGTGCGTCTTTAATTTTTCTCAGACAGATTTTGAAGAATATGTCTTTACAAAAAAGACAGAACCTAAATCAACATGGAAGGACAGCCAGAGAATCTTCTGCACTCCCGGCTCAGAAAAAAGTAGCCTGCATTTTGACGGTGACCGTGTGGTAATAAACAGTATTCCTGCAAGCAAAATCTATGTCTACGCCAATTCGTAACCCGCGTCCTCTATCGCTTTTTTAAATGCGTCCTTTGTCACTTCTTTATTCGTCGTGACTTTCGCTTCCCCCGCTTCTAAATTCACCTCTACGGAAGATACTCCCTCTAAAGCAGAAAGCGCCTTTGTAACGTGGGCTTTGCAATGCTCGCACATCATTCCTTCTATAACAACTGTCTTCTTCATTTTATCTCCTCCTGCATCTTCTTCGACTTCATTTTTAATTTCATCTAATACTTCTTCTATCTGATATCTGACCGATTCAGATATAGCTATATGTTTATCATGTTTTGAGTCATACATCTTTACCAGATTGAGTCTCAGTGCATTCATACATACAAAAAAACTGGATAATGCCATTGCTGCTGCTCCATACATTGGCTTAAGAGCGATTCCATATACTCCCATTGCTAGTGGTATACACAGAGCATTGTAGAAAAAAGCCCAGAACAGATTCTGGCGGATGTTCCTGAGAACCGCCCGGCCCAGCCGGAACACCTCCGGCAGATCTGACACCGCATCCCGCATGAGGATCACATCGGCGGTGTCCATGGCAATGTCCGTGCCTGATCTGACAGCAATGCCCACATCAGCAGCCACCAGAGCCGGCGCATCATTGATCCCGTCTCCCATCATGGCAACTGGAGCCTTCATCTTCAGTTCCCGGATGACATGGGTCGAGGCGTCTTTCACCGGTGCGCCGGAAAGCCCGCCGGTTTCCAGCCCGTTTTTCAGGTGTTTCACCATTTCACGGGAAATAGTCGTATTGGTGGCGATGACCCCATCAATCTGATGGCGGAGCAGGGCGTCTGCGATATGCGCGGTCTGGACATCATCGATGTCAGGGGCGATCTTCAGTGCCAGCGGCACATAGCGGGCATGCTGCTGGGTCAGCCGCTCACGGGCATCCGTCAGCTGTTTCAGCAGGTTGTCCAGTTCAGACTCGCCTTGGAGCTGGCGCAGGTTCTTCGTGTTCGGGGAAGAAATATTGATGGCGATGTAATCCGCCACCGGATAGACCTTCTCCAGGCAGGTCAGGTAATCATCCACCGCCTTCTCAATCGGTGTCACCGCATTCTTGCCGATGTTCAGCCCCAGGATACCTTTCTTCTGCTGATAGAAACGGGATGATTTCACATTCTCGACCAGCACATCCACCCCTTCGTTGTTGAAGCCCATCCGGTTGATCAGCCCTTCCACCTCAGCCAGTGCCGTCAAGCCCAGCGTCGCCGCCGTCCGCATCGAAGACAGCGTGAACAGGTGGGCGTTTTCCGGATCCATTGCGAACAGGAAAGGGCGGATGATGGGATAGGCGAAATCAGGAATCATCGGGTTTGGGTTCTCTCAGCGCCGGTTGCCTGCATGGCCAGGCGGTTGTCAATCGTGGCAAACCTTCCCTTCGGGGAAAAGGGATGCCTCCAACCCTATTGTAACGTAAGCGTCAGCCCGTTTTCAGCGGGAATCTGTTGGAATTGGGCAACGGTGTGCCGCCATCCGTTGCCCGGCAGGTCATTTGATGATCTTGTTTTTCTTGGCGAACTTCTCAATCGCCTCGCCGAGTTCCGTCTCGTTCCAGCCGACAATCACATCGGCGGCCCGTTTTTCCTTGTAGGAAGTGAATTTCGGGTCAGCCGCCTGGATCAGGACCAGCGGGACTTTCAGCTTGCGTGCGGCATCGAACTCGATGTTGGCCCAGCGTTTGTATTCCTCATAGACCCCTGCCAGCAGGACCACGCAGCAGCACTCGTTCATCTGGGTTTCAATCGCATCGATCAGTGCCTTGTTCGAACGCAGGAACTGCACCGGGTCATCCTTGGAGACACTGCGGAACTCATACTGGAAATCCGTGCCGCTCTTTCTCGCATAGTCCGCCATCAGGCTGTTGATACGTTCCATGCCGTCCTCAATCGACCAGACATGGCACAGGAAAATCGGGTAGGTTGCCATAACAGAAAACTCCTTAACGGGACAAATCAATGGTGTGTATGCCAAAGCCACCACGCTCAAGGATACCCTTTTTCTGGTCTTCAAAAAAGAACCTGAGGGCATGGGTGATGGTTGAGAAGGCCAGCCTGTCCCAGGGGATTTCTGCTTCTGTGAACAGGCGGACCTCCCGGCTTTCTTCGCCAGGGGCAAAACGGGCTTCCTTCATGTCTGCCAGGTAAAACAGATGCACCTGCTGGAAAACCGCCAGGTTCATCAAGGCGAAAAGCCCCCTGAGCGAGACATCGGCAGAAGCTTCTTCCAGCGTTTCCCGGATGGCGGCCTGTTCCGTCGTCTCATTGACCTCCATGAAACCGCCGGGCAGTGTCCAGTAATTGTCCCGGGGTTCAATGGCGCGCCGGCAGAGCAGGACTTCTGTGCCGCGTGGTGTCTTCAGGCAGGGGAGGGTGCAGACCACAATCTTGGGGTTCTCATAATGGATGGTGCCACAGGCATGGCAGACATCCCGCAGACGGTTGTCTAACGGCGGAATCTCCTGCGTCAAGGGTTTGCCACAGTTGGAACAGAAATGCATGGCCATCGGAAAATCAGAAAAAACAGGACAGCGTGAGCCTGATGGCTATTATTCTAGTCTAATGGAACGGGAAATAGGCGGATTTTCCCCGCTTTCATGAGGGAAGCCTGTCACCAGGCATCAACAGCGGGCTTTCCCGGCGCTTGAAAGCAGGGCATACGGTTGAAACCAGTGGCAGGTTCGGCTATAATGGCAACCTACAGGCGCGGGGTGGAGCAGTTTGGCAGCTCGTCGGGCTCATAACCCGAAGGTCGTAGGTTCAAATCCTGCCCCCGCAACCAGTGATTAAAGAAAGCTTTGGCTTTCTTTTTTTGTTTCTGCACTCTTAAAAGAGTTTCTCGGCAAGCTGTTTCTGGGTCAGGTCTTCCCTTGCCCGCAGGCCACGCATGCAGTCGCCCGGGGTGATTTCTCCAAAGACTTCTTCAATGGTGTAGAGCTTGTCATCGTCAATGGCATCTTCATATTTTTTCCAATATGAAAGCACAAGAGTGTAAAACTTTGTTTCATTTTCTAAATCCTTTTGGATAAAATCATCATCTGCTTGACTTCTTGCACCAAACGGATTTGAAATGCCCTGCGGATTACTTTTTGAAGAACGAAGAGAAATTAAAGTATTTATGTTCAAATATTTTTCGCGAAACTTTTGACCGAATGAATGCAGTTTTCCTTGCGGCGTTTTTTGCATTTGTACAGGCACAAACGGCACGCGGATAAACTCTTCTGATTCGTGACTCGACAAATGAAGCACAATTTCGTTAAGTTCGCCTTTGTATTTTGAAAGCATATAGTCGGAATACAGCTCATAATCGCGGAAACACCCGGAAGATTGGTAAAAATTGTAGAACTTTGTGTCCGTATATTTTGAAAAAGTTTCCGGCTGCAATGCACCTGACTTTGAGCCGCCAATGATAAAGCCCGTATAATCAAGAC
>CALGGD010000283.1 GCA_937916185.1 uncultured Oxalobacter sp.
CTGGCATCCACCGGAACCCCGGCGATGTTTGTGCATCCTGCTGAAGCCATGCATGGCGACCTGGGCATGATCACCAAAGACGATGTCTTCATCGGCATCTCCTATTCCGGTGAAGCCGCAGAAATCCTGGCGATCGCCCCGATCATCAAGCGCATGGGCTCCCGGTTCATCGCCATGACAGGCAATCCCTCGTCAAGCATGGCAAAAGTGGCAGACCTCCATCTGAACCTGCACGTCGAACGTGAGGCCTGCCCATTGAACCTGGCACCGACAGCCAGCACAACTGTAACCCTTGCATTGGGAGATGCCCTTGCTGTCGCCACATTGGATGCCAAGGGGTTCCATGAAGAGGATTTCGCCCGTTCCCATCCTGGCGGCGCCCTGGGCAGGCGTCTGCTGACCCATGTTTCCGATATCATGCGTAAAGGAGAGGATGTCCCTGTCGTCCCAACAGGGACGAAACTGTTTGATGCCCTGTTTGAAATCACCAAGAAAGGCATGGCCATGACCGCAGTGACCGATGGGGCAGGCAGGGCGGTCGGGGTCTTCACTGACGGGGATCTGCGCCGCCTGATTGAAAAACAATGGGATTTACGGGCGATGGTCATCGATGAGGTCATGACCAGGAATCCCAGGACCATCCGTCCCGAAAGGATGGCGGTGGAGGCGGTATCCATCATGGAAGAATACCGTATCAACCAGCTGTTGGTGACCGATGGGGATGGCAGGCTGACAGGTGCCCTGCATATCCATGACCTGACCGTAGCGAAGGTGATCTGATGGACAGACAGTCATTGCAGGCAAGGCTTGCCAGGATCAAGATGGTCATCTTTGATGTCGATGGGGTCCTCACCGATGGCAAGATGCACTATGGGCCCGATGGAGAAGCCTTCAAGAGCTTTCATGTCCGTGACGGGCTTGGTATCCGTTTCCTGAAACGGGCAGGCATTGAAGTGCGCTGTGGCGTATTGGAAGATGAAGCCCACGCGCTCAATGAGGTGTTCCTGAAATGGATAGCCACGCAAAAGCCCTTTGTGGTGCTCAAAACGGCCATGAGTCTTGACGGCAAGATTGCCACGCATACCGGAAAATCCCAGTGGATCACTGGCGAAGCGGC
>CALGGD010000284.1 GCA_937916185.1 uncultured Oxalobacter sp.
TTCTCCCGTAGGTCAGGTCGGCGTAGATCTCATCGGAGAGGACATAGAGATCATGTTTGATGATGATATCCACCAGCGCTTCCAGATCCGCCTTGACATCGAAGAAGTCAACCTGACGAGATTCCAGTCCCCACTGTTCTTCCTCTGCATCGCCATATGCCACAGCCGCCAGGCGCTTGGGCTGCCGGTAACCTTTGACTGTCAGCGGGCCATCCTCAACGTTGGGATCCCTCTGGAAAACAGCGCCCATCTCGAACAGGCGGATACGGGAAACCTTACGGTTGAGGTTGAACTGGATATTGGCAACCAGATTGCCGATCAGGGTGGTCCGCATGACGCTCATCTGGCTGGCAATCGGATTCAGCAGGCGGACCGGGCTGTCATTGCCGGCAAAGTCCTTTTCCCAGGATTCATCGACAAAACTGTAATTGATGACTTCCTGGTATTCCATGTCCGCCATCTGCTGGCGGATGGAGAACAGGGAACGGGTGTTTTCCGGGGAAACACGCATCACATTGCGTGCCACCGGCGGCAGGGCGGGGATGTTCTCAAAGCCATAGACACGGGCGATTTCTTCAATCAGGTCAACCTCAATCTCGATATCGAAACGGTAAGAGGGCGGAATGACGGTGAAGGTATCGCCATCCTGGGTGAAATCCAGTTTCAGGCGGGTGAAGATGTCAGCGATCTGCCCTGATGTCAGCGGGACACCGATGACTTTCTCGGCACGCGCACGGCGCAGCACAACGGGCCGGCGTTCGGGCAGGGCGGCAACCTGGTCATTGACCGGACCGACCCTGGTCTGCCCTTCAATCCCACAGATGCTGATGACAAGCTCCGTCAGCCGCTCGATGACATTGACGGTATTGGCATAATCGACACCACGCTCAAAACGGTGGGCGGCCTCTGTGGTGAAATTGTAACGGCGGGTCCGTCCACGGATGGCATCCGGCCACCAGAAAGCGGATTCCAGGAGGATATTGGTGGTTTCCAGCGAAATGGCTGTCCGGCTGCCGCCCATGATGCCGCCCAATGATTCAGCCCCATTGCCATCGGCAATCAGACCGACCCAGTCATCGACCTCAACGGTCTGATCATTCAACAGGGCGACTTTCTCGCCCTTGACCCCCCAACGGATATCCAGTGCCCCTTGGATTTTATCCAGGTCATAGAAATGGTTGGGCTGGCCGTATTCGAGCATGACATAGTTGGAAATATCCACCAGTGCGGAAATTGAACGCTGGCCGCTTCTTTCCAGGCGCTGTTTCATCCAATCCGGTGTCGGCGCCTTGGCATTGATATTGCGGATTACACGGGTGGCGAAACGGCCACAGAGGTCTTTGGCATGGATGTTGACCTGCTGGGAATCCTCACAGGTGACTTTGGCGGGTTCTGTGACCGGGAAATCCATCGGTTCACCGGTCAATGCGGAGACTTCCCGTGCCACCCCCAGCATAGACAGGCAGTCTGCCTTGTTTGGAGTCAGCTTGATATCGAAGATATTGTCTTCCAGTTCAAGGTACTCCCGCAGGTCGGTACCGACAGGCGCATCTTCCGGCAGGTCCATGATCCCGCTATGGTCTTCTGAGAGCTGGAGTTCCCGGAAAGAACAGAGCATCCCTGAAGAAGCGACGCCACGCAGTTTGCTCTTCTTGATGGTGAAGGCTTTGCCATCCTCTCCCGGCGGCAACGAGGCACCGATCAACGCACAGCCTGTCGTCATGCCGGGACGGACATTCGGCGCACCGCAGACAATCTCCAGCGCCTCACCGGTACCGGCATCGACCTTGCAGACATGCAGCCGGTCTGCATTCGGATGGTCCGCCACTTCAAGAACCCGTGCGACAACAATCTTTGAAAAAGGTTTTGCGGCAGGGATGACTTCTTCGACTTCCATGCCGGACATTGTCATCAGATGGGCGAGTTCTTCGGTTGTCAGGTCAGGGTTGACGATGGTCCTAAGCCAGTTTTCAGAAAATTGCATAATCTGCTTTCAAATCCAAAATACGTTATTACAGTCGGTGGGGCAGGCATTCAGTTGAACTGCCTGAGGAAACGCAGGTCCCCCTCATAGAAGAGCCGCAGGTCGTTGATGCCATAACGGAGCATGGTCAGCCGTTCAAGCCCTGAACCGAAAGCAAAGCCGGTATATTTCTCGGCATCGATGCCCATGTTCGCCAGGACATTCGGATGGACCTGTCCGCAACCGGACACTTCAAGCCAGCGGCCTTTGAGCGGCCCTGCCCCGAATGCGATATCAATCTCAGCAGACGGTTCGGTGAATGGGAAGTAGGACGGACGGAAACGTATCTGGACGTTGTCTGTCTCAAAGAAAGCCTGGATGAAATTCAGGTAAACGCCTTTCAGGTCTGCAAAACTGATGTCTGTGTCAATCCAAAGCCCCTCGACCTGGTGGAACATCG
>CALGGD010000285.1 GCA_937916185.1 uncultured Oxalobacter sp.
CGTCTATGCGATGTATTACAGGACATTGCGGAGCCGGATAGAACATCTCGGCAACATCAATTTCCCCCAGCGCAACGGTGCCAGGCTGTATGGAGAGCTGACCGTCCGGATTCCGGTCCACCGGAGCGGTGCCATTGATGGCGGTGAAGGCGGTGTCTCCGTTGAACGGTCTTCAGGCAATCCCGCACTGGACAGCGCCGCCTTGAACATTGTCCGCCGTGCCGCACCGTTTGGGCCTTTTCCAAGAAGTGCACAGACGGCGGCGGATGTTTGGGTTATCATAACCCGACTGAAATTCACCCAGGATCAGGGGCATCGTCCGCAGATACAGTCAACCGTCCGATGATGCCGCTGGAGGAACAACCCTGTCAGGAACAACAGAATGCGTGACCGTTATGCCGTTGTGGGCAATCCAGTCGCCCATAGTAAATCCCCAGAAATCCATGCGCTGTTTGCCCGTCAGACAGCGGAAGCCATCGAATACACCAGACTGCTCGCACCGTTGGACGGGTTTGAGGGCACCGTCCGCCGGTTTGCCGGAGCGGGCGGGCGGGGACTGAATGTCACCGTCCCGTTCAAGTTCGAGGCCTTCAGGCTTGCCACCGAACGGACACCCCGTGCGGAAACCGCTGGTGCGGTCAACACCCTGCGTTTTGACGGAAACCGGATACTGGGCGACAACACCGATGGTGCAGGTCTGGTGGCGGACATCACCCGGAACCTCGGTATCAGCCTGGCGGATGCCAGGATCCTGATGCTGGGGGCAGGCGGTGCCGCATACGGTGTCATGCTGCCCCTGCTGGAACAGAAACCGCTTTCATGCGCTTTGCCGCTGGACAGGGCGCCCGCGTCCGTGACGGTTTCGGCATGCTGGTCGAACAGGCGGCGGAATCCTTTTCCGTCTGGCGGGGCGTCCGTCCCGAAACCGCGCCTGTCTTTGCCCATTTCGGACGCTAGGCAGCCATGAAAGGCGTGCTTCCCTGGATTGTGAAATACCGGTGGTGGCTGGTCGCCGCGCCGTTCGCGCTGCTGATTGCCCTGCAGCTCTATTATTTCGTCCAGATTGCCTGGTGGGTGAACTTCAATCCCACCTCCACCAGCTTCATGCGCGAACAGCTGTCAATCCTGCGGGAAAAGGATCCGAATGCCCAGCTCCAGCATCAATGGATTCCCTATAA
>CALGGD010000286.1 GCA_937916185.1 uncultured Oxalobacter sp.
GCCTCGGCCCATTCCCTAATGGGAAAGGCACCTGTCACAGCAACTGTCATCAATGCATTGATGTTCAACTGCAGGCGGAACAATGCTGCAATGCCTTTCCGGTAAGTCTGGTAACCAGCCAGTCCAATGGCAATGACAGCCAGCCCCTTGCATCCAATACCAAAAAAAGAATATAGACTGATATCTGTGCAGAAAATCTCTATGATTTCAAGAATGCAGGCAATGGCAAGCGATAGCCACATCGGCCAGGTTGTCTCCGGGTCATGCTGGGCATCTGACGGACGACCGGCAACCTGGATATCAGCTTGATAACCGCCATGCCGTATTGCTGAAAGACATTGCTGGACCGTTTCCGCATCAGCATCAACGCCAAGTTCCCTTTTTGCCAGCTGGAAATGAAGAGCGCGGATGCCTTGGATTTTGGCAAGGATTGAACGGATGTCATTTTCCTCAACCGGACAGTCCATTTCAGGAATCCTGAGGATACTGATACCGGCTGGCAAAAGTGACGTGCTGCCGCCCTCTTCGGTATGTCCATGGGCACAGGAACAGGCATCACAATGATGGGTATGCCCATGGTGCTGGGTGTGATGATGGTGGGCATGGCCATCATGCTCATGATGGCAGGCATGGTGGCTGCAATGTCCATCATGCCTGGTCACGGTTCCTGCATCATGATGGCAGCAGCAGGCAACAGGCATGTCAGGCTCATTCCCCTGATGTGCCGTATCCAGATAGTCCGCTTGATGATGTCCCTGCATCGCCTGTTCCAGTTGTCCCAAGTATTGATTCCAACCTATTAGAAACCTTATAGTTGCTATAAAGTCAATGATGAATCCACTACAGAAGGATGGTTAAGGCAAGGATCATGAAAATCGGAGACCTGGCGAAAAAAAGCGGATTGCAGACAGGCACTATCCGCTATTACGAGAAAGCAGGATTGATTCCAGAGCCGGAGCGGAGCAGCAGCAATTACCGGCGTTATTCAGAAAACCATATCGAACGGCTGATGTTCATCCAGCACTGCCGGTTGCTGGACATGTCTTTGGATGAGATACGCCTGCTGCTGGACTACCGTGATTTTCCGGATG
The DNA here is from genome assembly GCA_937916185.1 of uncultured Oxalobacter sp. Lineage (GTDB taxonomy): Bacteria > Pseudomonadota > Gammaproteobacteria > Burkholderiales > Burkholderiaceae_D > Oxalobacter. Next base: position 1,092 of record CALGGD010000286.1, read on the forward strand.
CCAACTGTTCAAAGGTCAATGCCCTGATCGATGAACATATCGGTCATGTGACGCAGCGTATCGAGGAACTCAGGCTGCTGGAAGCCCAGCTCAGGCATCTCCGCAGCCGTTGCACAGAAACAGCCGGCATCAATGACTGTGGCATCCTGAATGCCCTTTCCTGTCCTGCTTTCCACCCAGAAAAAATAACCGCACAGGCTGACTGTGTGCATATCCATCACACACATGGGCATAAGAGAAGCCTGAAAGTATCCGGCAGGGAATAAAGGCATTTTTCAATTGGTTCAGGGAAGCGTTTTATGGAAAAGGAAATGGAAATCGTATCGCAGGCAAAAACATCCGCACAGGAAGTCGGTCTGCCTTATGCTGGTGACCTGACGCCGGAACAGGCCTGGCTGCTGGCAAAGACGGGAAAGGCGGTCATCGTCGATGTCCGTACACCAGAGGAATATCATCTGGTTGGACATGTTCCTGACAGCCAGCTGGTTCCCTGGCAGTCCGGCAATCCTGCTGTCCTCAATCCCCTGTTTGTCCCTGAAATGGAAAGACGCTTCTCCAAAGATGCTGTCCTGCTCCTGCTCTGCCGTGGCGCAAGAAGGTCAGTCAAGGCAGCCATTGCCCTGAAACAGGCGGGATTTGAATCCGCATTGAATATCCTGGAGGGCTTTGAAGGCAAAGCGGATGCTTCAGGACAACGGGGGCATATCAATGGCTGGATGTTCCACAAACTGCCTTGGATCCGTTGACCAGTTTAAAGTTCCCTGACTTTGGCAAATGCTTCCTCGATGCGTTCGACACCGATGATTTCCAGTCCCTTCACTCCCTGACGTGTCATGTTGGACCTTGGAATCAATGCGGTGGTGAAACCCAACTTGACCGCTTCTTTCAGCCGTTCCTGTCCCCTTGGTGCCGGTCTGATTTCACCGGCAAGCCCGACTTCGCCAAAGACAATCAACCCCTTGGGCAACGGTTTGTTGCGCAGTGAGGAGTAAATGGCAAGAAGTACGGCAAGGTCTGCGGCAGGTTCACTGATTTTCACTCCACCGACAGCATTGATGAAGACATCCTGGTCGT
>CALGGD010000287.1 GCA_937916185.1 uncultured Oxalobacter sp.
AAATTGAAGAAGGTGCGTCTGGATACCGCAATTTCAGCGGTTGTTCAGACCTTCCATAACATCTCGATAGATATGAAATATAAAAATAAAGGAGGCTTATCATGAGATTTTCAAGCGGAATAAACAGACCGCCATATGAAGCAGAGGATGCGTATTTGCAGATTACAAGCGGATGCTCACACGGAAAATGCAAATTTTGTACATTTTATAAAGATGCTAAATTCAGAATAAGCCCTATTGCTGAAGTTGAAGAAGATATCAAAGAGCTTGCAAGGTATTCAGGATACAATTTTAGAAGAATATTTCTACAGGGTGCAGATCCGTTTATTGCACGTTATGATTATTTGATGAGAGTTGCGGATATGATACATAAATATCTGCCAAATGTCGAGACAATAGGGGGTTATGCAAGAGTTGATAATTTAAGAAATAAGACGGTTGAACAACTAAAAGAATTAACAAAACAGGGTTACTCCAATTTTTATTTTGGTAACGAAACGGGTGATGATTATTTATTAGAAAGAATGAACAAGGGGTATAAAGCACAGGATGTTGTAAATTATATGCGAAAATTAGATGAGGCAGGAATGCCTTATATATTAAACTTCTTGGGTGGGCTTGGGGGGCATAACTATGGTCTTAGCCATGCACAGAAATCGGCAGATGTGATAAATAAACTTCATCCGACTATGGTTTATGCTTCCGAATTGACACTGTTCCCTGATACGCCCCTGTCTTTGGATGTTCAACAAGGAAAATTTGAAGATGCGACAGAAGAAGAGCGGTTTATTGAAATGAAGGAGTTTATTAATCAACTGAAAATCAAAACAATATTTAAAGCTGAACATGTTACAATTCCAATTCCCATAAGAGGCGAACTCCCTAACGATAAAGAAAAAATGCTTGAACAGCTTGATTATTTAATTGAAATGGCAAAGCAAGGCAAATTAGATAATTTCAGATATGGGGTTATGGGGTTATAACAAGACGTTTTTTGAAACTGTCATCTTAAATCAGCCGCCGATGTAATGCATCTCGATTTTCTGTTCCGTCAATTGCTTCGCCTGTTTTTTGCGCAGTTCGGAATAGTGGTTTGTACGGTTGCCCCAGTATGACGCAATTGCCTGTATGATCTGCTGGTCAGATTGCCCGGAACGGAGCAATGCCCGAAGGTCAAAACCTTCTGATGAAAACAGGCAGGGATAGAGCCTGCCTTCCGTTGAAAGCCTGATCCGCGTACAGTCAGCACAGAAAGGCTGGGTGATGCTGGAAATGATGCCCAGTTCACCGCCACCATCCTTATAACGCCAGCGTTCCGCCGTCTCACCAAGATAATTGGGCTCCAGCGGTTCAATCGGAAAATGCTGGTTGATGGTTTCGACAATCTGTGAAGCAGGGACAATCTGTTCCCGATGCCAGTCGATATTGGAACCGACATCCATATATTCGATGAACCTGAGGATGACCGGCGTATGCCTGAAATGACGGGCAAGGGGCAGTATCTGGTTTTCGTTGAAGCCTCTTCTGATGACGGCATTGACCTTGACTGGCAAAAAACCGACCTGTACAGCCTGTTCAACAGCATGGAGGATTTTATCGACATGGAAACCGATATCATTCATTTTCATGAAGCAGTCGTTGTCGATGGCATCCAATGAGATGGTAATCCGCTTCAGACCCGCATCAAACAGGGTCTGGGCTTGCTGTGATAAGACGGAACCGTTGGTGGTCAGCGTCAGATCCAATGGTTTCCCATCCGGTGTCCTCAATGCCGCAAGATAAGCAACAAGACGTTCAATATGCCGACGGAGAAGGGGTTCGCCCCCTGTCAGACGGATTTTGGTGATTCCCAGTTCAACAAAACATCTTGCCAACCGCGTTATCTCTTCAAAAGACAGCATGTCCTGATGACGGATAAACCGGAAATCATTGCCAAACACCTGCTTTGGCATACAGTAAAGGCAACGGAAATTGCAACGGTCAGTCACTGAAATGCGCAGGTCTTTCAACGGACGGTCCAGTGCATCATGAATTGAACAGGTTTCCCTGCCTTCTGATGACCGTACAGGATCAGATGCCTGATCATCCCTCTGAAGACTGTTCGATGCTTGATTGCGCATTTGATGGTCAATTCCCTATATGCCCGTTTAAAAAACCGCGTTAAAAACGCGGTTTTTTATCGGCCATCACTGCCCTGTCTGACTCGGTTTGGTGTTTACCTGGATGAGAGGACCTTCATCAACCCTGACGACCCGTTTCCGTCTTCTGCGGACAGGGCGGGGAGTCGGTTCTTCCTGTTGCATGGCTTCCTGAAGTTGTTTCATTTTTTCAGGATTGGTTGAAGCCATTGTCAAACCTGCTTCCTGAAGGATCTTATCCAAATCGGTGGCAGTATCCTTTTTGGAGGCGACTTCTTCTACAGGGTGCTCATTGACTGGCGGTTCCTCTTCAGCTGGCTCTGGAACAACAGTTTCCGATACCTGAACCACATCTGGTTCAGGTGCGGCGGTTTCAACAACAGGTTCAGGTACTGGAACAGGCTGAACAACCGTATCAACAGCAGCAGCAGCCGTATTTTCTTCTGTGGTCAGAGATTCTGCTTCTTTTGCTGCCATAGTCACCGTCTTTTCAACTGTTATGGGTTCCACAGCAGCAGCTTCAACCCTTTCAACCTGAATGGCAGTGGCTTC
>CALGGD010000288.1 GCA_937916185.1 uncultured Oxalobacter sp.
TGCTTTGAAAGGATAGGAAAATGGAATTCAAGATGAACAGGGCTTTCCTGATTGATACCCTGAAACGCCAAGGTATCTGTGCCAGTGTCATTGGCACTGCCGATGGATTGCGCTATGAATACATCACCCCCAATGGCCTGGGCGTCAGCCATGGCGAAATCAAGTCCTGGCCAGCCCTGAAACTGCGGGGGCTGGGTGATGAGCACTGGTCAGATGTCCGGGCGAAGCTCCAGTCAGGCAACCTGACCCATGACGACCTGAAAGGGACGGAACTGTTCTACCTGCACGAGGATGTCACCAAGGGTGACGCTGCGGATGCGGTTGCGTTCTTCAAGGGGCTGCTGGCATTGCCTGATTCGATGGAACTGGACATCTACTGCCTGTGTGACATGTCAGACCCCAAGGCGGTCCCTTCCTTCTTCAATGATGAGAAATCCTTCCTGGAAGCGTTTGCCGCCGCATACTGCAAAGGCGCAATCGGCTGGGATGAGCTGGATGATGAATACATGGAGGATGTCGTCCAGCGTCTGGATTCAGAATTCGGTGAATTCCAGTATCTTTCCTATTCCTGATCGGCAGGAAAGACCTTCTGTCTGGGTTGATTGCTGCCAAACCTTCGGCAAAGGAAAACGCCTATGGAGCTGACCTCCATAGGCGCTTCTTTAGTCCAACCTGGGTTATTTTTTCTTTTTGGCTTTTTTGGCTTTCTTGGCTTTTTTCGCTTTAATCCGGATTCCGGCAACCTGCATGATTTTCAGTACCGTAACGAATGGCAATGAAGCACTGTTTGCCACTGCCTTGGTCAGGTTCCGTTCCGTCATACCGATTTTTCCAGCAACTTCTGCAACACCCGCCGCTTCAACAACATCCTTGAGGGCGGCTGCAATCAGACTGCCATCTCCTGTATCCTGTTTGACACACTCCATAAGGAACAGCCTGCGGTCAGTCGGCGTGTTCAGGTAATCCTGGATATTGAATTCCTTCTCAGTCATGATTCCTCCTATTGGCTGTGTTTTTCCATGAACTTATACTGTCAGTTTACCAGAGATTGCTGAAAATGCGGTTGGTGGTCCTGGGAATCAGGTCCCCGTCAACCGACACAGGAGACAGAAAAGCTATCCAAGTGCTGTTACCATGACCTGCCGTCCACAATCACTCCCGGTAAACCCACCAGCGCCCTGCCGCCATTCCCTCCCCGACAATCAGCTCACCAACAGCATCCCGGGGATGCTCCTCAATCTGGCACCCGCTGTCAGGATGAAAGATTTCAAAAGTGGTCTCAGGATGGGTCTGTGTGAAAGTATAGATTTCCCGGCTGCACATGCCATCCCCAGCCAGACCTTCGTCTGTCCTGCCTTCTGAAAAAACGGTGTCTGGTTTCCCATCGCCTGCATCCTTGGGTTTATTCCAGACGCTGAGGGTATAGGTATTGAAGAAATTGACCTTTCCGCCAACCCGGAACTGCAGGTGATGGGCATCTGTCTGATAATCACCGACACTCTGGGCATTTGCCAAGGCCGCCATGCCAGCAGCCAGTGACAATGCCAAGACAGCTTTTTTCATGATTCTCCCCCGTTTTGGTTTCCAATATATGGAATTTATCCGAATCAGCTGTTTTTTGCCATAGGACATACCTTTCATAAGGTCATGATTTTTCCTGTTGTCCCTGTATTTCATGGTGAAGGGGGATACAATATCTGAGCCCTGTCTGCTGTATGGGATGGGATACCGGCAATATTCTGAGGAAAGGTTTTGCAACATGGGACCCCATGTCCAATGGCGTTCTTTCGCGGTTTTGCCTGTCGTGGCACTGACACTGTTTTTCCAACATTGGGCGAAGAGTCAACGGTTGATGTTCTGGACAACCACGAGGTTTTTCTGAAGGAGAAGGCCAATGTGATTATGTGGGCGAAACTGTACCGTAAGGAATTGTTTGATGGTGTGCGGATGCCCGTGGGCTTGTACAACGAGGATGACTGGACGGCGTGGAAACTCTACTATAAAGCAAAGACTATTGTGGTGACCAGCCAAACACTTTATTACTATACCGTGAATCCAAACAGCACCATGGCCCGGCTGGGCAAAAAGCCTGACTTGCGCTATGTCAACGCGTATGATGAACGCATAGGATTTTTCGTGGGAACAGGAGAAAAAGACTTGGAGCATTGCTCGCGCTTGCAGCTGTGCAAGGCGCTGGTGCTGACCTATTGCCACAAGCAGTTAGGAACAGAGGAGCGGCGTGACGTGAAGGCCAAGTTCGATGAGTGTTGGTCGGAGTTGCGGCGGTCACCATATATCAGCAGCCAATACAAGACAC
>CALGGD010000289.1 GCA_937916185.1 uncultured Oxalobacter sp.
CAGATAGGCCGGTGCAGTGGTCCCTGCGTCAATGCCATCAGCAGAGAAGCCTACCAGCAGGATGTCGATGATGCGGTGCGTTTCCTGCGGGGGGAGCACGGCGCCGTCCTGGATGGATTGCAGGCGAAAATGATGGCGCATGCGGAGCAGCTTGAGTTCGAGGCGGCGGCATCCATCCGGAACCGCATCATGGCGCTTTCCAAAGTGCTGGAACAGCAGAGCATGGAAGCGGAAAACCAGGCTGATGTCGATATCATTGCCGTTGTCATGAAGGCAGGGCAGGCCTGCGTCAATCTGGCCATGGTCCGGGGAGGCAGGCATTTGGGTGACAGGGCGGTTTTCCCGGGCAATCTGGCAGATGTCTTTGACGGTCATGAAGAAAAAGGCGCCTTGGAGAGCAGTCATCAGGCTGCTGATGGCTGGCAGGAAGAATCCCATGAAATCCAGATCCTGAAAGCGTTTCTCTCACAGCATTACATGGGCGGAAGCACGCCGTCCATCATCGTCTGCAATGTCCTGTTTGATGATCCAGCACTGGTTGAGGCGCTTTCCGCTGGAGCAGGGCATCGGGTGCATTTCGTCTTCCAGCCCCAGGGACAGCGTCGGATCTGGCTGGAGCTTGCTGAAAAGAATGCCGATATCGCGCTGGAAAGGATGCTGCAGCACCATGATACCCAGCAGGTCCGCCTGAAAGAGCTGGTAGCGGTGATGAAGCCTGATATTGAAGACATGGATGCCTTGCGGATCGAGGCATTTGACATCAGCCATACCCAGGGTGAGGCGACCCAGGCCTCCTGCGTCGTCTTCCATCATGGTGCCATGCAGCACAGTGAATACCGGCGTTACAACATCACAGGTGTCGCGCAGGGAGACGATTACGGGGCGATGAAACAGGTGTTGACACGCCGTTATGAGAAACTGGTCGGACAGGAAGACCTGATGCCCGACATCGTGCTGGTCGATGGCGGTTCTGGACAGGTCGCCATGGCGGTGGAAGTGTTTTCCAGCCTGGGGCATGACTTGGGCAGGATAGTCGGTGTCGCCAAAGGCGAAGGACGCAAAGTCGGTCTTGAAACCTTGGTCTATGCCGATGGACGTGGACCACAGGAACTGGGCAAGGATTCAGGGGCACTGATGCTGATTGCCCAGATCCGTGACGAGGCACACCGGTTTGCCATCACAGGCATGCGGGCGAAACGGGATAAGAGACGGCGGACATCCAGGCTTGAGGAAATCGAAGGGATTGGGCCAAAAAGACGTCAGAAACTGCTGGCACGTTTTGGCAGTGTCCGGGGGATTGCCGATGCATCTGTTGAAGACCTTGCCACGGTGGAAGGCATCTCCATCGGGCTTGCCCAGCAGATATACCGTCAACTGCATTGAAATAATGGGGAGCAGGAGAGGAATAATCTGCCTAATTTCCGGCAGGTGCATTAAAATAATGCCAAAAAAGTAAAGATAGAGTCATTGAAGTATGCAAGCGATGAGTGAGAGCCGTAAACATCGGTCGATACCATTCAATCTTCCCATCTTCCTGACATGGATGCGGGTCGCCCTGATTCCATTGATGGTCTTGATGTTCTATCTGCCAGACGCTTGGCTGCCGTTGGAGCGGCGCTCCTATTTCGCCGGCTGGATTTTCATCGCGGCGGCTGTCACGGATGGGATTGATGGTTGGTTGGCACGCAAATGGAACCAGACCACGGCGTTCGGGGCATTCCTCGATCCGGTGGCTGATAAGCTCATTGTGTCCGGCGCCTTGATTGTGCTTGTCCAGTTCGACCGCGTTGATGCCATCATCGCTTTTATCATCATCGGTCGGGAAATCACCATTTCTGCCCTGCGTGAGTGGATGGCGAAGCTCGGAGCCGCAAAATCCGTGGCGGTCAACTCATTGGGCAAGGTCAAGACCATCGCCCAGATGATTGCCATTCCCATGCTGCTTTACTACCATCCATGGCTGGGATTGGATCTGGTGACCATCGGTACTTGGCTCATCTGGCTGGCAGCCGCCATGACCATCGTTTCCATGCTGTCTTACCTATACAGCGCATGGCAGATGATGCGGGCGAAATAATTGTGGAAAAGGCTTGACACGACCATCAGGCGGTATATAATCCATCCTTCCAGTGCGGGAGTAGCTCAGTTGGTAGAGCGCAACCTTGCCAAGGTTGAGGTCGAGGGTTCGAGACCCTTTTCCCGCTCCATCGTTTCATCCCATCCGGTTTTTCAGGCATCCTGTGGCAGGATAGCAAAGTGGTTATGCAGCGGCCTGCAAAGCCGTAGACATCGGTTCGATTCCGTTTCCTGCCTCCATCCCCTTCTTTTTGGCATAGTACCTCAGGCTACAGAAGCCATTTCCAGATTGGCACAACCTGGATGGTATGCCCATCCTGCTGGATGGTTTCCTCTTCATCGAGGGTGACAATCAGCAGTTTCTCAACGGAAAAAGCTTTTGCCAGCTTGCAGAGTGCCTTGGTTTCCCGGTTCCGTGTGGCATCATCAGCCAACGAATAAGATACCTGGACAGCCATGCTTTCAGAAGGCACAAAGAAATCCACCTCAACATTTTTCCGGTAATAGAAAAGCGCATGTTCTGGCAAGGTGTTCTTCAGATGGATGGCGGTCAGGTTCTCAAGCAGTTTTGCCTTTGGGTCGAACAGGTAATTGTTCAGAAGCCCGTTGTCTGAGAAATAATGCTTTTCATTGAAGGAACGGGTGGCAAGGCTGTCAGAGAAATTGGGTACCGTGAAAATCAGGAAAGCCGCCTCCATATAAAACAGGTAGTCCGCAACGGTGTTCCGGTTGATGTTGAAGCCCCCTGTCTTGAGGATATTGGTCAACCGTGTCTGGCCGGTTGGCTGCATGACGCTTTCCGCCAGCTTCCCCGCAAGCAGGGTAAGCCCAGCAGGTGACCGGATATCAAGCCTTGCAGCGATATCTCCCAGCAGGACTTTCTGCACAAGTCCGTTGATCCATTCCCGCTTATCCTGCATCGGGAACGCCTTGCTTATCAGGGGGCATTGCCACAATGGCTGCAGATGAGCAGGTCAGTTGCCGGTACATACTGCATCTCGCAGTCACAGTTCTGGCAGAGCCTTGATTTCTTGGTTTCCTGCATGAATATCTCCTTGGGGTGGTTCATTACCCCGGTGTCACATGCGAGATGAGGGATGCAAGTTGATCTGGCGGCTCGGCTAAGAGCGTGAGTACATGGAACGGTAAATGTCTTTCAGTCTCTCACTGGTCTATCGGCGAAGATTCCTTGAGCAATTCGTCCCAATCGTCAGGAGGATTCCCGCTTTTAAGCATCTTTTCAAAAACACGGTAGGCATCTGTCTTACTGCCATAGACCCGCTTGGTCTTGTCGTCATTGACCCAGGCGAAGATGATGATCCGCTGTTTTTCATTAAAGCGGAAAAAAAGTCTGTACTGCTGGAAGAATTTGGCTCTGTGCCAATGGGAATAAGGCTTACCCAAAGTGTTGCCCTGCCTGAATTCAGGACGTTTGGGGTCTTGTGGTATGACCTTTGTAATCAATCTGGTTATTGCAGTGAAACGCTTTGACGTATTGCTTTTCTCCCATGTATCAGGATTTTTTTTACGGATGGCATCAACCTGATTCGATAGCTCTGTGAACTGTTTGATAAAGGTTTCATGTGCATAAATATGCCACCCATTGAAAACGCCGCATTCCATATCAGTCATCACCTTCCAACGGCGCATCAAGGTCTACATCAATATCTTTGGTCAGTTCAATCGCGTCTTGGAGGAGTTTTGCAGGCATCGGCTTTATTCTTTCAGGATGCCTTTCCATGTCTTTTTCCAGGAAGTTCAGGAATGCCGTGAAAACGGGGTCTTCTTTTTCTTCGTCTGCTGGCTTCGCCTTGTACAGGAATACCCGGCCATCAGGGTTGACCTCGTACTGGATTTTGTCACGTTTACCCAATCCCAAGACATTTCTTATGGATTCGGGAATGGTTGTCTGGTAACGGTCAGTCAATGTGGACTGGCTTGTCATAACGGCCGGCATGTCTTTTCCCTTTTAAAAGTAATG
>CALGGD010000290.1 GCA_937916185.1 uncultured Oxalobacter sp.
GTTTCCGTCATTTATGTCCCACCTCCGTTCGCAGCGGCTGCCATCGATGAAGCCGTTGAAGCGGAAATGGATCTGGTCATCTGTATCACGGAAGGGATTCCAGTCGAAGATATGCTGCGTACCCGTTACAAGATGCAGGGCAAGAAGACCATCCTGGTCGGGCCGAACTGCCCGGGTGTCATCACCCCGGATGAATTGAAGATCGGTATCATGCCGGGCCATATCCATCGGAAGGGTTCCATCGGTGTTGTCTCCAAATCCGGTACCCTGACGTATGAAGCAGCCGGCCAGCTGGCGGAATTCGGTCTGGGCCAGTCCACGGTTGTCGGTGTCGGCGGCGACCCGATCAACGGCCTGAAGCATATCGATGTGCTGAAGATGTTCAATGACGACCCTGAAACTGAAGCCGTCATCATGGTCGGTGAAATCGGTGGCAGCGATGAGGAAAACGCTGCACGCTGGGTCAAGGACAACATGAAGAAACCGGTTGTCGGCTTCATCGCCGGTGTCACTGCGCCGCCGGGCAAACGTATGGGCCATGCCGGTGCCATCATTTCTGGCGGTAAGGGCACCGCACAGGAAAAACTGGCAGTCATGGAAGAATGCGGTATCAAGGTGACCCGCAATCCTGCTGAAATCGGCAAGACGCTGAAGTCTGTCCTGTAATTTTCCTTTCTCCAAGGAAAAAGCCCGGTGGCGGAAGCTGCCGGGCTTTTCTGTCTGCAGCGGGGCAGGGGAATCAGAAATGGCCGGTCTCGAGGTAATGGCAGAGGCATTCCAGGCAGTGCCGGATGCTCTGGCTGCGGACGGCTTCCCGGTCGCCGCTGAACCGCTGCTTGTCGGTGCTGAAGATGCCGTCTTTGGTGGCGAAGCCGAAACAGACGGTGCCGACCGGTTTTTCCGGGGAACCGCCATCTGGTCCCGCGATGCCGGTGGTGGAGATGGCGATGTCGCCATCGGTGACGGCGAGTGCGCCTTTCGCCATCGCCAGCGCGACTTTCTGGCTGACGGCGCCCTGTTGGGCGATCAGTTCAGCAGGGACTTGGACGAGCTGTGTCTTGGAGGCATTGGAATAGGTGGTGAAGCCGCATTCAAACCATGCCGATGAGCCGGGTATGTCGGTGACCAGTTTGGCGAGGCTGCCGCCGGTGCAGGATTCTACGGTGACCAGCTTCAGGTTTTTCTGCAGCAGCAGGGAACCTGCCTGCTTGGACAGTTCCAGGTGTTTGTCTGTCATGGTGTCTCCCTCCGGGAAATTAAGCGAACATGGGTATCATTCTCTCATAAAGCATGAAAAAGAGGATGGCGAAAACCGCTGCGATGATATCGTCCAGCATGACGCCGAAGCCACCGTGGATATGGCGGTCAAACCACCGGATGGGTGGGGGCTTTGTCATGTCGAAAATGCGGAACAGGACGAAGGCGACGAGTTCCTGTGTCAGGGTTTCAGGCATGATGAAGGCGAAAACCAGCCAGATGGCGACGATTTCATCCCAGACCATATGGCCGCTGTCGGGGCTGTTGAGGGCGTCCCCGGTGAACTGGCAGGCTTTGATGCCGGCCAGGAAGCCGACGGCGCAGAGGATGTACCAGACGGTTGATGTGAACAGGCCGGGGAACTGCTTGGTCAGGAGGTGGAAACTGACGGCACCGAAGACGGTGCCCATGGTTCCCGGGACAACCGGCGAGAGGCCGCTGCCGAATCCCAGCGAGAGGATATGCCAGGGATGGGACAGCATGAAGGCGAAGGTGGGGGTGATGCCCGTTTTCCTGTTCATTTCTGCGGGGTGGCGAAGTGGTCGAAGGAGCGGATGCCGGTACGGTTCAACGGGCCGGCGGCGTTGAAGAGCCGGATGCCCGGCTGCGCTTCAATGCGGCCGATACGGGTGACAGGCACATGAACCTGCCTGCCGGCTTCAAGGACCTGTTCCCGTTTTTCAGGCGGGGCGGTGAAGCACAGCTCGTAGTCATCCCCGCCGCCGAGTGTGCATTGCAGCCGCCATTTTTCAGGCTGTTGCCGCAGGATGCCGCTGATGGGGATGTCGTCGGTGTTGAGGGAGGCGCCGGCATGGGAGGCGTCGAGGATATGGGCAAGGTCACCCAGGAGCCCGTCTGACAGGTCCAATGCGGCATGGGCGGTGTTCCGCAGGGCGATGCCCAGTTCAACCCGGGGTGTCGGTTTCTGCATACGCGGCAGGACCTGCTGGAACTGGCCGTCAGGCAGGGTGAGTTCCTGCCGCATATGGGCAAGGGCAAGCCGGGCATCACCGAGGGTGCCGGAGACCCAGATGTCATCCCCGGGTTTCGCGCCATCCCGCCGCAAGGCCTGGCCTGCCGGTATCTGGCCGAAGACGGTGATGCAGATGTTCAGGGGGCCACGGGTGGTGTCGCCGCCGATAAGCTCGCATTGGTGGCGGTCTGCGAGTGCCAGGAGGCCTTTCGCAAAGGCGGCAATCCAGGCCTCATCGGCTTTGGGCATGGCGACGGCAAGGGTGCAGGCGGCCGGCGTCGCTCCCATGGCGGCAAGGTCCGACAGGTTGACGGCGAGGGATTTATGCCCCAGCTGTTCCGGGTCGGTGTCCGGGAAGAAATGGGTGCCTGAAACAAGCATGTCGGTGGAGATGGCGGTCTGCATACCGGTGGTCTGCCTGAGGAGGGCGCAGTCATCCCCGACACCCAGGTCGGCTTTGGCGGCAGGCCTCTTGAAATATTTCGCAATGAGGTCGAATTCAGAAATCATGGCTTGAAAATCCGGCCAGGGGCCAGATATTAAGGGGACAACAGGCACATAATAAATCTTATCGTTCCCGCAGCAAAGCAAGACAGTGTTAAACTGCATTCTTACAGCTGTGGGTAGGCGGCTTTCCATAAAGTTTTTGTCAAGGGAAATTTGGCGACGCTTGAGGACGGAACTTTGGCTG
>CALGGD010000291.1 GCA_937916185.1 uncultured Oxalobacter sp.
AAGCCTGTCCGGATGCTTTTGATGGGGATTCCCAATGTCGGCAAATCCACCTTGATGAATGGCCTGCTGAAAAAACGGGTTGCAAAGGTTGGTGATGAACCGGCTGTGACCAAACAGCAGCAGCGGCTGTATCTGAACAAGACCATGGTGTTGACCGATATGCCGGGGTTGATGTGGCCGAAAATCGCTTATGACAGCGATGGCTTCATGCTTGCCGCCAGTCATGCCATCGGGGTGAAGGCCCTGATTGAGGAGGAGGTTGCCGTTTTCCTGGGCGACCTGTTGCTTAAACGTTATCCTGAACGGTTGGAAGCCCGTTACAAGATTCCTGTGGAGGGGATGGATGGGACCGCCCTGGTTGAAGCCGTCGCCAGACGGCGGGGGTTCAAGGTCCGTGGGGGGGAACCGGATATCGGGAAAGGAGCCCATACGCTCATCCAGGATTATCGGAGCGGTGCCTTGGGACGGATCAGCCTTGAGACACCGGAATCCCGGCAGGCAATGCTGGCATCTGCCAAAGTTGAAGCGGAGGCGGAAGCCAAGGCTGCCCAGGAAGCATCAGGGAAGGAAGACGGTTCCGTTTTATAATGCCTGCCATGAAAACGATTGCGCCAGGAACGGTTGTGTTCCATCGTCACCGAGGTTATGGCGTATTGACCGCTGTCAACCTGTTGACAGGATGGGTGACTGCGCGTTTCGGCGATGAGAAACAGGACATCGACCTGAACCTTTCTGCTGATGCTGTCCAGTATGCGGATGGCGAGCCCATCCTTTTCCGCAAACAGGCACCGGACAGGACGCCCCATGCCCGTCTGATGGCGATGATGCTTCAGCTGCATCATGCTGGTTATCAACGGCTTTATCTCTATTCATGGCCTAGGGAATCAGGGCTGCACTGGAACTGGCATCTGTTTACAGGCAACCGGACATGGCACCAGCGGGGTTGGCGCAAAGGCTGGTATGGATCAGGCCATGATTACATCTTCAATCCTGTCATGGGCTGGGGTGATGCGCCAGGTGCGGATACAGAGGCGCTTATCAGAGCCTTGTCCAGGTTTGATCCAGAAGGGCTGGCTTCGGCTTACGGTGAAGATGAGGAGCATACCCTATGGTTCAGGCGGGTCTGCAAGACCCTGCTGCCGGGGTATATGTACAGCCTTGAGAAACGCCGTAATCCTGATGGTTCCTTTTCCGATGTCCTGCCGGTGTATCCTGTCAATGGAACCGTGCCTGAATATGATGGTCCCTCCCTGCCCTGTCCACCGGGATGGAACAAAAAGTATTACACTGAACCCGTAACCCGCAATTATTTCAGCATCCTAGTATGACAGCCGCTTCAGGAACCATCCATTTCATCGCCACAGGGGGCACATTTGAAAAGCATTACAATGCGCTCAATGGGGAGCTGGTGTTTGTCCAGACACATCTGCCGGCGATGCTGGAACGGGCAAGGGTGACGGTGCCTTATACCGTTGAGACCGTTTTCCTGATTGATTCCCTGGATATGCAGGACAGCCACAGGTTGAAAGTGCTGGAAGCCTGCCGTGGTTCAGATGCGGCGCATATCGTGATTGTCCATGGGACAGATACCATGCGGGAAACGGCTGAGGTGCTGGGCAAGGCAGGTCTGGGCAAGACGGTGGTGCTGACCGGCGCGATGGTGCCTTATGAGTTTGATGGGTCAGATGCGTTTTTCAATCTCGGTGCGGCAGTAAGTGCAGTCCAGATGTTGCCTGAGGGCGTTTATATTATGATGAATGGACGGGCTTTTGACTGGAACCATGTGAAGAAAAACCGTCAGATTGGAAAGTTTGAAGCTGTCTGATGGCGATCAGACGGTTTTATGTGGCGATTTCAGAGGATTTCTTTTATGAATATTGTTGTTTTGGCAGCAGGAATGGGCAAGCGGATGTATTCTTCCGTACCCAAAGTGCTCCATCCATTGGCGGGCAAACCCATGCTGGCACATGTACTCGACAGTGCCCGTGCATTGAATCCGAAAAAACTGGTTGTGGTCTATGGACATGGCGGTGAGCTTGTCAGGGAACGGATGGCTGCGGATGACCTGGTTTTTGTCAAGCAGGAAAAACAGCTGGGAACCGGTCATGCGGTGCTTCAGGCTGTCCCGGAACTGGATGATACGGTACCAACCTTGGTGCTGTACGGAGACTGCCCACTGATTGACCAGGTTTCCCTGGAACGGCTGGTCAGCACGGCAGGCGGTCATCAACTGGGTGTCCTGACGGTCGAACTGGATGACCCGACCGGTTATGGCCGCATCATCCGTGAAGACGGCAGGATTGTCCGGATTGTCGAACAGAAAGATGGCAATGAAGCGGAACTGGCGGTCAAGGAAGTGAATACCGGGATTGTCTGCGCGCCAACGGTTCCGCTGAAACGCTGGCTGGCATCGCTGACCAACAACAATGCCCAGGGAGAGTATTATCTGACTGATATCATCGGCAGGGCATTGGCTGATGGCATCGCGGTTGTCTCGACACATCCAGACAATATCTGGGAGGCGATGGGCGTCAACAGCAAGCCCCAGCTGGCAGAGCTGGAACGTATCCATCAGCGGAACATCGCTGCCGGGCTGCTGGCGGCTGGCGTGACACTGGCTGACCCAGCACGTATTGATGTCCGTGGATCGCTGACCTGTGGACGGGATGTCTTCATTGATGTGAACTGTGTCTTTGAAGGGGATGTTGAACTGGGGGATGGCGTGACGGTTTCCCCAAACTGTGTCATCCGTGATTCCAAGATCGGCGCAGGGGCGGAAATCCGTGGTTTCTGCCATCTGGAAGGAGCCAATGTCGGGGCAGGTTCCCTCATCGGGCCTTATGCCAGGTTGCGTCCGGGTGCTGATTTGGGCGAAGAAGTCCATATCGGCAATTTTGTCGAAGTGAAGAACAGCCGTATTGCCGCTCAGAGTAAAGCCAATCATCTGGCGTATGTCGGGGATTCCTCTGTTGGTGAACGGGTCAATATCGGTGCGGGCGCCATCACCTGCAATTATGATGGTGCCAACAAGCATCGGACGGTGATTGAGGATGATGTCTTTATCGGCACCAACTGTGAGCTGGTTGCGCCGGTCAAGGTCGGTGCGGGCGCGACAGTCGGTGCAGGGACCACCCTGACCCGGGATGCGCCCGCAGGATCGCTGGTGGTGAGCCGTGTGAAACAGACAGCCATTGCTGGCTGGAAACGACCGACCAAAAACAAGAAATAGTTGTTGTCCTGTCCTTGGTAGCCGGGTTGAGCGTGCCTGTGGGTTCAGAAGGTCCACGGCGGTTGCTTGATTGGTACTGTTTTTTCACATACAATCGTCCCACCAGTTTTCCGCAGGGGAGTAGTTGGCAGTCCTTTCAAGGGCTGTGCAGATGTCAACAGTCTCTGGAATACCCTGTTCCGTGGCATCTGCGTGAGACCTGACCGGTTTCTCGGCAAGACTTGCGGCATGGCCATTGCGTTTTATCAGGGAAGGGCTGGCAGGCAATGGCATGTCGTTTGACGGTCTGTCGGGGAGCTCTTCCACGCAATCTTATGAAAATTTCTTTTCGGCATCCCGTTCTTTCCAGAATCAAGAAGGCGGCTGTCCATCCATCAAGAAGGGATTTCCCATGACCCTGGGACAGCCGTTCACAGGATTGACAGATGCGCAGGTGATGGAGAGCCGACGCCGGCATGGCGCCAATCTGCTGACACCGCCTGAAAAGACGCCGCTTTGGAAACAGTTCCTCGGCAAGTTCAATGACCGGTTGATCCTTATCCTTCTGGTGGCAGGTGTGCTGTCTGTCGGCATCTCCTGCTATGAGTTCCTGTATGCGGGTAAAAAGGCGTTTGTCTTCTTTGAGCCTGCCGGTATCTTTGTCGCAGTCCTGCTGGCGACAGGACTGTCTTTTTTCTTTGAGATGAAAGCAGACAAGGCGTTCGCTGTCCTCAATGAGGTCAATGATGAAGATCCTGTCCAGGCAATCCGCAATGGGCGGATTGTAAGCATCGCCAAAAAGGATGTTGTGGTCGGTGATATCCTGATGGTCAATACCGGGGATGAGATTCCCGCCGATGCCGAACTGCTCAGGGCAGTTTCATTGTCTATTGATGAATCCACCCTGACGGGGGAACCCATCTGCCATAAGACTGTGGAGAAGGAAGCGTTCGATGACCATGCGACATTTCCTTCCAACCATATCATGCGTGGCACCAAGGTCATGGAAGGCCATGGTGTCTGCCGGGTTTTTGCCGTGGGGGACGCCACGGAGAATGGCAAGGTGTTCGAGGCAGCCCGGATTGATGATGGGACCGAGACACCGCTTGACAGGCAGTTCGCCAGGTTGAGTACGCTGATTTCCAAGGTCAGTTATGGATTGGCGGCCCTGATTGTCATTGGACGTCTGATGATGTATTTCTCAGGGGGCGGGCATTTTGACTGGGTGTCATTCACTTCCTATGCCCTGCAGTCATTGATGCTGGCGGTGACAGTCATCGTCGTGGCTGTACCCGAAGGGCTGCCGATGGCGGTCACCCTGGCACTGGCTTACAGTATGCGCAGGATGCTGGCGACACATAATCTTGTCCGGAAGATGCACGCCTGTGAGACGATGGGGGCTGTCACTGTCATCTGCACGGACAAGACAGGGACGCTGACCCGGAACCGGATGCAGGTTTACCGGACGGATTTCTATGCATTGGACTATACCCAGATGCCTTTTGGCGGCAGGCTTGCAGACCTGATTGTGGAAAGCATTGCCTTGAATTCCACCGCCCAGCTTGATGTCTCCCATGAAGACCGGGTTGTGGTGTTGGGCAATCCGACTGAGGGGGCCCTGCTGCTCTGGCTGAGGGACCATGGGATTGATTATCTGGATATCCGCAGGCAGGCTCATCGGCTTGAGGAACTGCCGTTCACGACGGAACGCAAGTTCATGGCGACAGTGGTCAGGCGAATGAACGGTGAGCGGGTCTTGTTTGTCAAAGGCGCGCCTGAAATTGTCCATGGGCTCTGTGCGTCTGTGCAGGGCAACATCAGCACCGCAATACTCAATGATCAGCTGCTGGCTTATCAACGCCAGGCGATGCGTACGTTGGGATTCGCCTATCAGGTGCTGGGCGAGCAGGAACCGGCGATTGAAGATGGCAGGGTTGTCGCACGCAACCTCACCTTCATGGGTATTGCCGCCATTTCGGATCCTGTGCGTGAAGATGTGCCTGAAGCGGTGAAGACCTGTTTCGATGCCGGTATCGCCGTGAAGATTGTGACAGGCGATACGCCGGGCACCGCCCGGGAAATCGGCAGGCAGATTGGTTTATGGCGGGAAACCGATGGCGAAGCCAACATCATCACCGGACCGGCTTTTTCCGCCTTGTCTGATGAGGAAGCCTTGGCAAGGGTCGGGGATATCAAGATCATCGCCCGGGCAAGACCGATGGATAAGCGCCGGTTGGTTGAGGCGCTGCAACGCCATCAGCATGTTGTCGCGGTGACAGGGGATGGCACCAACGATGCCCCTGCCCTCAACGCTGCCGATGTCGGGCTGTCAATGGGGGATGGCACCGCCGTGGCAAAAGAGGCGAGTGACATCACGATTGTCAACAATGCTTTTTCCAGCATCGGGCGTGCTGTCATGTGGGGACGGTCGCTGTACCGGAATATCCAGCGGTTCATCCTGTTCCAGATGATTGTGAATGTCACAGCCTGCCTGACGGTCTTGGCGGGGGCATTCATGGGGACAGATTCTCCTTTGACCATCACCCAGATGCTTTGGGTGAACCTGATCATGGATACGTTTGCCGCTGTTGCCTTGGCATCATTGCCGCCTGAGAATGCCGTTATGCAGGATAAGCCAAGGGACAAGGATGCTTTCATCATCACGCCCACCATGAAATGGGGGATCCTTTGTATCGGCGGGCTGTTTTTCCTTCTGCTGGCTGGACTGGTTTACCTTTTCGGGCACAGTACCGTCACGGGATTGACAGACCTGCTGTCTTTGACAGGATTGGGCATCAACGATGGCCTTTCTCCTTATGAACTGAGCATCATTTTCACGGTGTTCGTCATGCTTCAGTTCTGGAATATGTTCAATGCCCGTGCATTTGCCACCGGCCGCTCAGCGTTCAACCTGAAAGGATGCCGGGGCTTTATCCTGATTGCAGTGCTGATCATGGTCGGTCAGCTCTTGATTGTCAATGTCGGTGGGGCATTCTTCAATGTTGTGCCGCTCAAGGTGGCGGATTGGATTATTATCATCCTTGCGACTTCATTGGTGCTCTGGGTTGGCGAGACCATGCGTTTTGTCAGACGGTGAGCGCTATATTTCCAGCGGGGCAGGATTTTTTCATCGGATGATTCCGGCAACTTCATCCAAAATGCGATGGTTTCCTGCTATAGTGGACAAAATGGCATCATATGACGGTGCCGGTTTTTCCATGACATGGCGTCTGTCGAAAGCACTGGTCTTGGACAGGCGCCTTCAAGAAAAAGGAGTACAGCATGACCGATGAAAAAGACCTGACAGCAGAACCGTTGTCCCCTGATATGCTGCGGAAAATCCATGCCTATTTCAATGCAGCGAATTACCTTTCCGTCGGTCAGATCTACCTGTTCAACAATCCCCTGCTGAGACGGCCGCTGTCGGCTGAAGATGTGAAGCCCCGCCTGTTGGGGCATTGGGGGACGACACCAGGGCTGAACTTCATCTATGTCCATCTGAACCGCATCATCAAACAGTATGACCTGGACATGATTTTCATGACTGGTCCAGGGCATGGTGGCCCGGCATTGGTTGCCAACACCTATCTGGAAGGCACCTACAGCGAACGTTATCCGAATATCTCTGAAGATGAGGAAGGCCTGAAAAAGCTGTTCACCCAGTTTTCTTTCCCAGGCGGCATTCCAAGCCATGTTGCGGCAGAGACGCCGGGATCCATCCATGAAGGGGGCGAGCTGGGCTATGCGCTGTCCCATGCCTATGGTGCGGTGATGGACAATCCTGACCTGATTGTCGCCTGTGTGGTCGGTGATGGGGA
>CALGGD010000292.1 GCA_937916185.1 uncultured Oxalobacter sp.
ATGCAGGGTTTCCGCTGAACCGCGCACCCGATAGACACCCGTCCTGAAAAACTCATCCAATACATCGTTTTCATTGGTCGCCACGACCAGCCGGTCTATCGGCAGTCCCATCATACGGGCGATATGCCCGGCGCAGATATTGCCGAAATTGCCAGACGGCACGGTAAAGGAGACTTTCTGCCGGCTGTCCTGGGTCGCCATCAGGTAGGCGCGGAAATAATAGACCACCTGCGCCACAACACGCGCCCAGTTGATGGAATTGACCGTACCAATCTTCTGTCTGGCCTTGAAAGCCAGGTCATTGGAAACCGCCTTGACGATATCCTGGCAGTCATCGAAAACACCCTTGACCGCGATGTTGAAGATATTGGGATCCTGAAGGCTGAACATCTGCGCAGTCTGGAACGCACTCATTTTCTGGTAAGGCGACAGCATGAAAACCCGGATGCCTTTCCTGCCCCGCATCGCATATTCCGCCGCACTGCCGGTATCCCCCGAGGTTGCCCCCAGGATATTCAGCTCGGTATCCTGGCGCTTGAGTTCATATTCAAACAGGCTGCCCAGCATCTGCATCGCCATGTCCTTGAAAGCCAATGTCGGCCCATTGGAAAGCCCCATCAGCATCAGCTTTTTCCCGTCCTTGTCTTCCAAGGTGCGGAGCGGCGTAATGACCGTGGCATCATCTCCTACGCGGACATTCTTATACACATCCGCCGTGTAGGTCTTTTCCGTCAACGCCCTCAGGTCAGCCTCAGGGATATCGTCCGCAAACTTCCTCAGAATCTCAAATGCCAGTTCTGCATAAGACAGGGAACGCCAGCCATCCAGTTCCTGTTCGGAAACCGGGGGATAACTGACCGGCATATACAACCCGCCATCCGGCGCCAGACCCTCAAGCAGAATCTGCGAAAAAGTGCGTTTTTCACCACCATTCCCTGTGGCACGGGTAGAGATATACTGCATAGGGAAAACCCAATCTATGAAATTAAATGGACATTTTCATAAGCCGGTATCCACCGACCTTCATTTCAGGCAACAGATTCTACCATTTTAACCAGATTCCATGCCCTTTATCGGGTAGAATGAATTGTTTTCACCCGGCTTTCCCCTAGGAAACCACAGGCCTTCAGATACACCTCATTGGAAAAATGCCATCATGCCAGCAAAGGTCGCCATAGCCCAGATCAACAGCACTGTCGGTGATTTGAACCAGAACCGGCAGACCATCGCCAGAATTGCAAGAGAAGCTGCCGCCAAAGGCGCGGATATCGTCCTGACCCCTGAACTATCCCTGACCGGTTACCCGCCAGAAGACCTGCTGTTCCAGCGGAATTTCCATGATGCCACCCAGAATGCCCTCTCCCAGCTGAAAGAGGAACTGAGTGGTCTCAAGGATCTGTACGTCATTGTCGGTCATCACCAGATTGAGGAGGGTTCCTGCTACAACGCCTGCTCTGTCCTGGCGAATGGCAGGATCATCGGTACCTATTTCAAGCAGGAACTGCCCAATTACGCTGTCTTCGATGAACGCCGTTATTTCACCTGCGGCAACAGACCTTTCGCCTTTTCAGTCAAAGGGACCTGTTTCGGGCTTCTCATCTGCGAGGACATCTGGTTCCCGGAACCTGCCAGACAGGCAAAAGCCGCTGGCGTGGACATCATCCTGAACCTCAACAGCTCCCCTTTCCAGACCGGGAAAATGCAGCAGCGATATGACTCTGTCCGGAACCATGCCGCCCATCTTGGCATGGCGGCCATCTATGCGAATATGGTGGGGGGGAAGGATGAATTGGTCTTTGACGGCAATTCTTTTGCCATGGATAAAAACGGGAATCTCTGCGCCCAACTGAAACACTGCCAGGAAGATTTTGAGATCCTTTCCTGCGAACAGGGAGAACTTCTCAAAGGACGCATCGAAAAGAGGCCATCCCTGGAAGAGGAAGTCTATAAGGTGCTGATGCTGGGTGTGAAGGATTACATCGGCAAAAACGGTTTCCCTGGCGTCATCATCGGTCTGTCAGGTGGCGTAGATTCCGCACTGGTCCTGGCAATCGCCCATGATGCATTGGGCAAAGACAGGATCCGTGCCGTCATGATGCCTTCCCAATACACCAGCGATATTTCCAACACCGATGCCGCTGACATGGCGAAACGACTGGATATCCGATGTGACACCCTGCCTATCACATCCTGTTTTTCTGCATTCAATCAAACACTTGCGGAACAGTTCTCAGGACTTCCTGAAGATGTGACTGAAGAAAACCTGCAAGCCCGTATCCGGGGAACCCTGCTGATGGCGCTTTCCAATAAAACCGGCTCCCTTGTCCTGACGACCGGCAACAAAAGTGAGACAGCCGTTGGGTACTGCACGCTTTACGGCGATATGGCAGGCGGCTTTGCTGTCATCAAGGATGTCTATAAAACGCTGGTCTATCGGCTATGCCGTTACCGGAACACGGTATCAGATGTCATTCCAGAACGTATCCTGACCCGCCCGCCTTCCGCAGAACTGAAACCCGGTCAACGCGACCAGGATTCCCTGCCGCCGTACGAAACCCTGGATGCCATTGTCCGGCTGTTCGTGGAAGAACAGAAAAGCCCTGGGGAAATCATCGCTCTCGGCTACAGCGAGATAGACATCAACAGAATCATCAGCCTCTTGAGAAGAAGCGAATACAAACGGCGGCAGGCACCTGTCGGCATCCGGCTCACATCCAAGGGATTTGGCCGTGACTGGCGCTATCCCATCACCTCAAAATTCTGCGGC
>CALGGD010000293.1 GCA_937916185.1 uncultured Oxalobacter sp.
TGCTGCTTGAGCATCTCCTGTTGCAACGTGCAGCAGGAGATGCTCAAGCAGCAACTCCTCGGGCGGCATCTTGCCAAGCTGTTTCATCTGGGCAGTGACCAGCCCTGTCTTGCCAAGGTATTTCGCCTTGGCATTTTCAAGGGACACCGCATCGGGCGCCGCCTGGAAATCCTGCCTGGCGGAATCAATCAACTGTTCTAACGAATCCATCCCGTTTTTCCTGTCTGACAACG
Organism: uncultured Oxalobacter sp.; assembly: GCA_937916185.1. GTDB lineage: Bacteria > Pseudomonadota > Gammaproteobacteria > Burkholderiales > Burkholderiaceae_D > Oxalobacter. The sequence goes on from CALGGD010000293.1 coordinate 234, forward strand.
GATAAACAAAAAAGCGGGGCAAGCAATCCCTTGCCCCGCTCCGATCTGTGCATACTGCCGAAGTGGTCAGGCTGCGACTGCCGCCTTGACCTGATTGACGATTGCAGCGAAAGCAGGTTTGTCAAAAACCGCCATATCCGCCAGGACCTTGCGGTCCAGTTCGATAGCGGCTTTTTTCAGACCGTTCATAAAGACGCTGTAGTTGATACCCAGTTCACGGGTGGCAGCGTTGATGCGGGTGATCCACAGTGCGCGGAATACCCGTTTTTTGGTCCTACGGTCACGATAGGCATACTGACCTGCCTTCATGACAGCCTGTTTAGCAACACGATAGACCGAACTGCGGCGGCCGCGGTAGCCTTTCGCTGCGTTCAGTACTTTTTTATGACGGGCCCGTGCAGTGACCCCACGTTTTACTCGGGACATGTTCTTTCCTTGTTGTTCGCGTTAATGGATCATGCGCTGGGCATCATGCGCAGGACGGATGCAACATCACTTGCATGGACGTTGGTCGTACCCCGCAGCTGACGTTTGGCTTTGGTGGTTTTCTTGGTCAGGATATGGCGTTTGAAAGCCTGGGCACTCTTGATGGTGCCACCTGGACGCACGCGGAAACGTTTTTTCGCGCTGCTTTTTGTTTTCATTTTTGGCATGGTTCTTTCCTGTCTTTTCAGACAGCTCCTCTAACATGATCACAGGTGGCCACCCTTGTGGCACTTTGATGCCTGTTCTCACTTGTTTTACAGTGTCGCCACTGTGGTTGCCCCCACCGTCAACACGCTGGGGACAGATTCTTCATTTCTTCTTTTTCGGCGCCATGACCATCACCATCTGGCGGCCTTCCATCTTGGGGAACTGCTCAACCTGACCGTATGGCTCAAGATCCTGCTTCAGACGCTCAAGCATCCGGTGCCCGATATCCTGGTGCGCCATCTCACGTCCACGGAAACGCAGGGTGACCTTGCATTTGTCCCCATCTTCCAGGAACTTGATGACATTACGCAGCTTGATGTTGTAGTCACCTTCATCCGTCCCCGGACGGAACTTGATTTCCTTGACAGAAATCACTTTCTGCTTCAGCTTGGCTTCATGGGCTTTTTTCTGCTGGGCATACCGGAACTTGCCATAGTCCATCAGACGGCAGACCGGTGGACGGGCAGTCGGCGACATCTCTACGATATCGACATCCGCCTCCTCAGCCAGTTTGAAAGCTTCCCGCAGGGTTACAACACCAATCTGCTCATTGTCAACACCGATAAGGCGGACTTCCTGAGCCGTGATTTCGCCATTGATGCGATAGGTTTTTTCGGTAGCTATCTTATTCCCCACTTACTTCTGTTGTCCCTGTCCACAGACGGCATCATTTCTTCCCACTGACCTCTTCCTGCATACGGGCAATCAGTGCATCTACAGTCATAACACCGAGGTTTTTCCCTCCCCGGGCACGGACAGCAACGGTGTTGGCACCCTTCTCCTTATCACCGACAACCAGCATATAAGGAATCTTGTTTACGGAATGCTCGCGTATTTTATAGTTAATCTTTTCGTTCCGCAAATCGCTTTCAACCCTGAATCCCGCATTTTTCAGCATTTGAACAACACTGCCGGCGTAATCCGCCTGGGCATCGGAAATATTCATGACAACCGCATGGACAGGCGCCAGCCACATCGGCATCGCACCGGCATGGTTTTCAATCAGGATACCGATGAAACGTTCCAACGAACCCAGGATCGCACGGTGGATCATGACCGGGGTCTTGCGGGTATTGTCTTCCGCGACATACTCGGCCCCCAAACGGCTTGGCATGGAGAAGTCAACCTGGATGGTGCCGCACTGCCACATACGGCCGATGGCATCTTTCAGGGTGTATTCAATCTTCGGCCCATAGAAGGCGCCATCCCCCGGGGAAAGCTCATATTCCGCACCGGAACGCTTGAGGGACTCAATCAGGGCGTTCTCAGCCTTGTCCCAGATTTCATCGGATCCGACACGCTTTTCAGGGCGGGTCGCCACTTTATAGATGATGTCGGTGAAACCGAAATCGCTGTAAACCTTTTTCAGCAGTTCGGTGAAAGCCACGCATTCCCCCAGGATCTGGTCCTCGGTACAGAAGATATGGCCATCGTCCTGCGTAAATCCCCGGACACGCATCATGCCATGCAGCGACCCGGATGGTTCATTGCGGTGGCACTGTCCGAATTCACCGTAACGCAACGGCAGTTCACGGTAGGAATGCAGGCTGGAACGGTAAATCTGGACATGCCCCGGGCAGTTCATCGGCTTGACGGCATAAACCCGGTTCTCAGATTCCGTGGTGAACATGTTTTCCTTGTAATTTTCCCAGTGGCCGGATTTTTCCCACAAAGACCGGTCGAGGATCTGGGGCGCCTTGACTTCGTTGTAGCCGTTTTCCTGATAGACACGGCGCATATACTGTTCAACCTGCTGCCAGATGGTCCAGCCCTTCGCATGCCAGAAGACAAGCCCGGGAGCCTCATCCTGGAAATGGAACAGGTCAAGCTGACGGCCAAGACGGCGGTGGTCGCGTTTCTCGGCTTCTTCCAGCATCTTCAGATAGGCGTCCTGGTCTTCTTTTTTCGCCCAAGCGGTACCATAGATACGTTGCAGCATCTCGTTCTTGGAATCACCGCGCCAGTAGGCCCCTGCGACACGCATCAGCTTGAAGACCTTGAGCCTGCCGTTGGACGGCACATGGGGGCCACGGCAGAGATCGGTGAACCCACCGCTGGTGTAGAGGGAAACCTCCTGGTCCTGGGGAATCGCCTCAACCAGTTCAGCCTTATAGTCCTCACCCAGCGACTTGAAGTATGCAACCGCCTCATCCCGTGAAACCACGCGGCGGGAGACCGGCTCATGCTTTCGGGCAAGTTCCGTCATGCGCTTCTCAATCGCCTGCAGGTCTTCCGGCGTGAAAGGACGTTTGTAAGAGAAATCGTAGTAGAAACCGTTTTCAATGACCGGCCCGATGGTCACCTGCGCGTCCGGGAAAAGCTGTTTGACCGCATACGCCAGCAGATGGGCGGTTGAATGCCGGATGACATCGACGCCATCGGCATCACGGTCAGTCACGATAGACAGGTCGACATCCCTGTCAATGAGATAGGATGTATCAACGAGCCTGCCATCAACTTTTCCGACAACAGCCGCTTTCGCCAAACCACTGCCAATGGACGATGCGACCTGTGCCACCGTGACAGGGTTCTCAAATTCCCGTTTTGAACCGTCGGGAAGCCGAACTGAAACCATTTTCATCTCCAAGAAACGCGGGCCTGGACAGCCTGACCCTATCAGGATGCGGATGCCCTAAAAATAAAAAAGCGGCCGACCCGCAGAGAAAACCTGATATTTTTTGCTTCCAGCATCTGGCGGAATACCCTCAAGATGCCTTTCCGTAATCGATTGATTTTATCACAGAACAGGACAGGCTGAAAATGGAAAAAGGGAAACAGGCAGGCAGATGCCAATCCGGGGAGGTGCAATAAAAAACACCGCATAATCACAGGGATCATGCGGTGTCCGGGTATCCTGGTAGGCACGATTGGACTCGAACCAACGACCCCTACCATGTCAAGGTAGTGCTCTAACCAGCTGAGCTACGCGCCTGGAAGGGTTGAATTATACCGATTGATTTTCAGATAAGTCAAGCCATTCCTGTTTTTTCCTCCCAACACCCCCTATTTGCCTGTCTCCATTGCGGTTTTGCCCGATTTCTGACAGGCCGCATCAAGGGAAACTTCCGTCTTCCCCGACCTGAGAAGCGCTTTCCATAGCAAAAAACCAATGCCAGCAATAGAATTCTTGGCTTTTATCGTTGATAATTGATGGATTCCGCCTGATTTCCGGTTCAAAGCCCGTGCTATCCGCGTGGCTTGCTTTATGAAAGACCTTGATATGACACAACTGGACGCTTTGAAACAGTACACAACGGTTGTCGCCGACACGGGCGATTTCCAATCCATCCATCAGTACTCCCCACAGGATTCCACAACCAACCCTTCCCTGATTCTCCGTGCAGTGCAGAAAGCTGAATATCATTCCCTGCTGGAAAAGACCGTCCATGAAAACCGCTCCCTTTCCACTGAGGAGATCATTGACCGCCTGTTGGTTGCTTTTGGCTGTGAAATCCTGAAGGTGGTTCCCGGACGGGTTTCCACAGAAGCCGATGCCCGCCTGTCTTTTGACACCGAAGGCAGCATCCGCAAAGGCCGTGAACTGATTGCCCTCTATAAGGAAGCCGGTATTCCCGCTGAACGCGTCCTGATCAAGATTGCTTCGACCTGGGAAGGCATCCGGGCTGCGGAAGTCCTCCAGAAAGAAGGCATCCGCTGCAATATGACATTGATGTTCGCCATGCCACAGGCAGTCGCCAGCGCAGAAGCGGGCGTCCAGCTGATTTCCCCTTTTGTCGGGCGTATCTATGACTGGTACAAGAAGCAGACAGGGCAGGAATACACCGGTGCCGATGACCCGGGCGTGCAGTCTGTGAAACGCATCTACAACTATTACCGCAAATTCGGTTATCCAACCGAGGTGATGGGCGCCAGTTTCCGGAACACCTCCCAGATTACGGAACTGGCAGGCTGCGACCTGTTGACCATCAGCCCGCAGCTGTTGCAGGCACTGTCTGATTCCAATGATGCCATTGAACCGAAACTGAGTCCCGCACTGGCCCAACAGGATCCGGTTGAACAGGTTTCTTATACGGAGTCTGCTTTCCGTCTGGCGGTGAACAATGACGCGATGGCAACCGAGAAACTGGCGGAAGGCATCCGTGCTTTCTGCGCCGATACGGTGAAACTGGAACAGATGGTCGAGGTATTGCGCTGAACCGGAGGGAACAGCAGGAATCTGCCTCCCTGGCAGATGGCAGGGGTCTTGTCGGCTTTTGACCGTCAGGAAACACCGTCCGGCGGGTTCTTCCTGAGATGGGGGCTGTTCCTGAACAGGTCAAACATGGCTTTATGGCGTCTTTGCGCATACT
>CALGGD010000294.1 GCA_937916185.1 uncultured Oxalobacter sp.
GGTGAGGCAATGGCCCCGTTGGCAATGACAGTAATCGAGACAAGGCTTTTCACTTCGGCAACCGTATCGTATTCAGCCTTGCCTTGATAGGCATCGGAACGGGTACGTCCATGCAATGCCAGCGCAGCGATACCGCTTTCTTCCGCCATTTTCGCGATGATGGGGGCATTGATATGGTCATGGTTCCAGCCTGTCCGGAATTTCAGTGTCACTGGGACATTGACCGCATTCACTACGGCTTTGAGGATTCTGCCCACCAATGGCTCATCCTGCAGCAGGGCGGAACCACACCAGTTGGAACAGACCTTTCTGGCGGGGCAGCCCATATTGATATCGATAATCTGGGCACCTTGGTCAACATTGAAACGGGCGGCATCAGCCATGGTTTCCGGGGAAGAGCCAACCAGCTGGATGGCGACGGGTGCAGGTTCTCCCTCGTGCATCAGGCGCCTTCGGCTCTTGTCCGTATGCCAGACCTGTGGATTCGCCGCCGCCATTTCTGATACCGCATAGCCTGCACCCAGTTTCCGGCAGAGCAGGCGGAACGGACGGTCAGTGATCCCTGCCATCGGGGCAACCACCAGTCTGTTCAGCATCTGATAAGGTCCAATCTGCAACATTGCCGTTCGCCAGAAAACAGACCCGTCCAGAAGACGGGGTAAGGTCAGAAATGCCTGAAATAATCCACAGGCGGTTTTTTTGCCTCTTCAAGATGTCCTGATTCCTGCCAGGCGGTCAGTTCAAGCTGTCCATCCTTATGCCAACGGAACCGGTTGATGCTCGTATTCAGAACCGGCATCCGGTTCACCACCCCCAATGGGATGCCTTTCGCCTCACGGTAAGCTGTTTCCAGGACGCCAAAATGCGTGATGATGGCAATTGTCTGTCCCAGATGGGCTTTTGCCGTTTCTGCAATCGCGTCACGGGCACGGTAATGGAACTGCCGTGGACTTTCCGTCTTGCGTTCACCGTCCGGGAAAAACAGGTCAGGTGCGGCTGCGACCCAGGCCTTGTATTCCTCTGGGAACCTTTCCCGGATTTCGTCAGAACGCAATCCCTCGCAGGCACCATAACACCGTTCACGGAACCTGCGGTCAGCAGTCACAGACATGCCATGCGCCTTTGCGATTTCAACCGCCGTCTCATATGCGCGCTTCAGGTCGCTGGAATAGATGGCATCCAGGTGCTCATCCTTCAGGATTCCAGCGAGCGTCACCGCCTGTTTCCTGCCATCTTCATTCAGGGGAATATCGCTATGCCCCTGAAGACGTTTCAGCTTGTTCCATTCCGTCTGGCCATGGCGGATAATCAGGATATCGGTGTAGTCCGCCATGCCGTCACAGCTTGGCGGCAACATCAGGATTCAGGGAATACACCCCGGTGATTGCCGCTTTATCCAATACATGGCCTTCAATCGCCTTCCAGACATCCTGTCCGGTGAATGTACCGGAAACAGCCAGTTTCTCGATGTCAAGCGCATACAGCGTGAAGACATAATGGTGCGGAATCTCATCATTCCAAGGCGGGCAGCAGCCATCGTAGCCAAAGTAATCGCCAGACATATCCTTGTCCGAGGCGAACCAGCCGGTGTAATCATTGATACCCTGACGGCTGCCATCCAAAGATGCCGGTCCCGCCTTGCCACGGGCGGTGATGCCATTGGAAAATTCACCTTCCGCAATGGAAGAGCGGGAAGCCGGCAGATCGATCAGCACCCAATGGAAGAAGTCCACGCGTGGCAGGGAAGCAGGGACAACCTTGCCTTCCTGGTTCACATTGTCACCTTGGGATGGCACATCATAATCATGGCAGATCAATGCCAGGGATTTGGTGCCTGCCGGCAGGTCGCTCCAGGCGAAATGCGGGTTCTTGTTGTCAGACATCGTCAGATGTGCGGCAGGGTCATACTTGCAGAAAGCATATTGTGCGGGGATGGCTTTGCCATCCTGAATAGAATTGCTCCAGAATTTCATCGCTGCTCCTTGAAACAGGTTAAAAGAATACTGCTATTTTGCCAGAGGAAGACAGGTTCTGGCATCATTTGCGGGGCGTTTCCAGCCAGAAAGTCACAGGGCCGTCATTGATCAGGGAAACCTGCATGTCTGCACCGAACCGTCCTGTCGCCACTTTGGCGATATCAGGCTGTTCCTGAGCCCGTTCCACAAAATAATCAAACAGTTTCCTGCCGACATCCGGGGGGGCAGCGGGAGAGAAAGAAGGGCGTGTACCGGATTTCGTGTCTGCCGCCAAAGTGAACTGAGGCACCAGCAGCAGTTCCCCGCCGATGGCGGAAACCGACAGATTCATCTTGCCACAGGGGTCGGAAAACACCCGGTAGCCAACCAGCCGCTTCAACAACAGGTCTGCTTCTTTCTCCGTATCGCCGCGTTCTGCACAGACCAAGACCATCAACCCATGACCGATACGCCCAATCTCCACAGAATCCACATGAACCGCCGCCTGGCGGACACGCTGCAATAAAGCAATCATCCCATACTCCCCATAAATCCCATGTCCTGTCAGGCAGGGTACAGTGCGCCAAGAATCCTCGGGCCTTTGGCACCGGTCACCGCAGGCAGGTTTCCGGATTTCCTCACCGTGAAGCGGTGTGCCAGCCATGCGAAAGCCAGCGATTCCACATGCATCGGGGCAATGCCAAGCACCGCAGAAGAATCCAACGTGATGGCTGGTTTTTTCGCCTGCAATAGACGGCGGATAGACCGGACCAGGAAGCCGTTCAGTGCACCGCCGCCACACAGATAGACCTGGCCGGCATCCGGTGCATGGCTCAGCACCGCATCTGCAACCGTCCTTGCGGTCAGTGCCAGCAGGGTCGCCTGGATATCTTCCCCATGGGTGGATTTATCAATATCCGTCTGGAACAGATGGCGTTTCACCCAACCCAGATGGAACAGGTCCCTTCCCGTACTCTTTGGCGGGGCTTTCCAGAAAAACGGCTCATCCAGCATATTTTCCAACAGCGGCTCAATCACCTTGCCGCTTTCCGCCCATCTGCCATCCTTGTCGAAAGGTTGGCGGAGCTGCTGCTGGATGAAGGCGTCCATCAGCATATTGCCTGGACCGGTATCGAATCCCGTCACCTTTCCGTCAGGGAACAGGATACTGATATTGGCGATGCCCCCGATATTGATGACGGCACGGCAGACAGAAGCTGAACCAAAAACCGCCTGATGGAACGCAGGCACCAAAGGAGCGCCTTCCCCGCCTGCCGCAATGTCGCGGCTGCGGAAATCCGCAATCACATCAATGCCGGTCAGTTCAGCCAGCAGGGCAGGGTTGTTTGTCTGACGGGAAAATCCCAGTTCAGGACGGTGGCGGATTGTCTGTCCATGCACACCAACCGCAGTCACATCCCTGGATTTCAGGCCAGCCTTGGCAACCAGCGTATTGACATTTTCCGCATAGCTTTCCGCCAGCGCATTTGCCGCTTGCGCCTCGCGCTCGATTTCATTCACATCCATCCCCTGCAACTGCATCAGCTGTTTGCGGAAAGGGATTTCAAAAGGGACATGGGCATCAGCAAGGATTTCAATTCCCCCGCCATGGTAGTCATCAGGAATGGTTGCCAGCACCCCATCGACACCATCCAGGCTGGTTCCAGACATCAGACCGATATAAAGTCCCATTGGTGCTCCTTGGTGTTCAGGATACGGCTAAGAACTGATCCGTTTTGAAGGATTCGCATTCAGCTCAGTGAAATAGCTCTGCATCCGGTACAGATGCTGCCGGAAACGAGTCCTGTCACTGCCAGTCAGCATCACATTCTGTCTGCTGGAGATGCCCGAGATGCCGGCGATTTTCGCGGGATCCTGCTGGATGCCGTTCACACGCACCTCGTAATGCAGGTGAGGCCCCGTGCTCATCCCGGTCGAACCGACATAGCCGATGACATCACCCTGCCGGACACGCAGGCCAGGGGTCATGCTTGGATGGATACGGCTCATATGGCCATAAGCGGTGGCATAAACACTTGTATGCTGGATCAGCACAAAATTGCCATAGCCCCCATGCCAGCCAGCTTCCCGGATGATGCCATCCGCAGCAGCATGAATCGGTGTGCCGGTCGGTGTCGCCATATCCAGCCCCTTATGATGTTTCAAGCCACCGGTGACAGGATGGATACGGTAACCGAAGCCGGAAGAAATGCGGAACTTGTCCAAAGGTGTCCGAAGCGGTGAAGAAAGCGGGGTTGCCGATGCCCGCAGGGAACGTCCCTCAACATCGTAATACTCGCCTTGGCCGGTGTATTTCTCATACCAGATGGTCTGGTAATGCACCCCTTCATGGATGAATTCCGCCGCCAGCAGGTTTCCCGGTTTCACAAACCGTCCATCCTTGCGGTAAACCTCATAAATCACATTGAAGCGCGATCCCTTCAGGTCACTGATGTCCATATCCACATCAATCGAGAACAGGTTGGTGAACTTTTTCGTAATCTCATCCGGCAGGCCTGCGCGCTGTGCCGCTGCAAAAATCGTCGTTTCAATCGTGGCGGAACGTGCTTCTACAGCAGTGACCGTCGCGGAAGGTTTCTTCTCACGGGGCCCCGCATCCCCCTTGGCATAGACCCGGGGCGTGTCATTGTTGCTGTAACGTTCGCGGTATTCCTGTTTGGCGATTTCATCAATCTTGGAAGACAGCGGATCATTTGCCGCCGCATTTTTGGTTTTCTCTGAATATTGGCGGGGATCCTTGGGCTTCGCCCGGACATCGCCCTTGCGTGCCACCTGTTCCTTTTCTACAGGTTTCTCAACAATCGGTTTCCGGGGACTGGAAGTGCCAGACGTCTGGAATTCCGGCAAAGAAGAAGAGGGGCTGGCAGTCTGCCGTGATGGCTGGCGGGGTTGGCTGAAGCTCTTGGCATAAGTCTTCCCGCCAGATTCCTGAAATTCCGGCATGGATGCGGCGACAGAATTCTTTTTTGGTCGGTAAGTGCCTGCAGAGGGCTTATGCTGGACAGGGGATTTTGTTGCCACCTGTCTGGTGGTCTTGGACTGTGCCTGTGGTGTGACTGTCTTATGGATGTCCTGCCTTTCAATCGATGCTACTGCAGAAGGCCGGTTGGCAGATGGTTTTGCTGCGGACTTGGCAGCGGTTTTCTCAACCGGTTTCCGTTCGATTACCCTGACAGCCGATTTCTTGGCAGGTTCCGCTTTGGCAGGAGTGGCGGCTTTTGTCTCAACCGTTTTGGCAACCGCTTTTTTAGCGGCAGGC
>CALGGD010000295.1 GCA_937916185.1 uncultured Oxalobacter sp.
AAGATGTCCCTGCCGCAGGTGGTGAAATCCGCCCGTGTGATGAAGCAGGCAGTCGCTTATCTGGTTCCGCATATCGAGGAGCATAAGCGTGCCAGCGGCAATGCCCAGTCCAAGGGCAAAATCATCATCGCCACGGTGAAGGGGGATGTCCATGACATCGGCAAGAATATTGTGGCGGTTGTCCTGCAATGCAACAACTTTGATGTGGTGAACATGGGGGTCATGGTGCCCTGTGAGGAAATCCTGGCGAAAGCCGAGGAAGTACAGGCAGATGCCATTGGGCTTTCCGGTCTGATCACCCCCTCCTTGGAAGAGATGACGCATGTCGCCAGCGAGATGCAGCGCAATGAATACTGCCGTTGCCACCGTATCCCATTGTTTGTCGGTGGCGCAACCACCAGCAAGGCACATACCGCCATCAAGATTGCACCGAATTACGAGGGACCTGTTGTCCATGCGACGGATGCTTCCCGTACTGTCACCATCATCCAGCAGATGTTGTCCGACAATACCCGGGAAGCCTATATCCAGTCGGTGAAGGAAGATTACGAACGCATCCGGGAAGAGCATGCGAACAAGAAACCCCGTAAGATGCTGACCATCAGCGAAGCGCGCGCAAACCATCCTGTCCTGTCCTTTGAGGGAGACAAGGCACCGAAAAGACCAGTCTATCTGGGACAGCGCTTCCTGCGGAACATCAGTCTTGAAATGCTGTCCGGCTATATCAACTGGATACCGTTCTTCAGGGTCTGGGACCTGCCTGGTGCTTATCCCGACCTGCTGGATGACCCTGAGCATGGTGAACAGGCACGCAGGGTGTTCGCTGATGGCAAGGCGATGCTTGAACGGCTGGTCAAGGCGCAGGCACTCACCGCCAATGCCTCGATTGCCTTGATGCCTGCCAACCGGACAGGGGATGATGATATTGAAATCTATACCGATGAAACCCGCTCCGAAGTCGCTTTCACCTATTACTGTGTCCGGCAACAGGATGAGAAACCGGTCATCAACGGTGTCCAGCGCCCGAACCAGTCCCTTGCCGATTTCATTGCACCTAAAGGCACGCCCGA
>CALGGD010000296.1 GCA_937916185.1 uncultured Oxalobacter sp.
ACCTTGAATATCGTCAAGATCGGCCATGCTGTCGAAGCGGGGGACAACGCTGCCAAAACAGTAGGGGCGATGCTCCTGGCGACAGGCAACGGCATCAAGACAGACCAGAAACTCGCCGGGGAATGGCTTCGGGATGCTGCAAAATCAGGTTATGCCCCAGCCCAGGCGGTTGTCGGGCAGTTGTACCGGATTGGCTGGGGGGCATTTGAGAAAAACGACCAAGCCGCCGCAGAATGGATGAGACTGGCTGCTGAACAGGGCATTGAGGAGGCCCAGATACAGTATGCGAAGATGCTGTCATCTGGTCATGGCACTGCCGTTGACAGAACCAAAGCAGAAGCGCTGCTGGAAAATCCCTGCGCATCAAACAATCCGCAGGCTTTGATGATCTTGGGCTTCGAGAAACTTTCCCAGGACAAACGGGCAGAATCCATTGCGCTGCTTTCCCGTGCGGCTGACTACGGTGATGAACATGTCCTGTCAGTGCTTTCCGTCCTTTACGGATGGGGAACTGCACCGGTTGGAGATGAGTCAGCCAAAATGACGGAAGTCAGGCGTTATGCCCAGCGGGAAGATGCTGATGCCCAGCTGATGCTGGGACTTTTCTATGCAGAGGGCTGGGGAACTACACGCAATACGGAAGAATCCAAGATATGGTACAACACCGCCATCAATCATGGGAACAAGGATGCCATCCTGCCGTTGGTTCTCCTACAGGTCGAAGCCGGGCAGCTCAAGGATGCAGACCGTTCACTGACAGGTGCGGTGAAACAGAAGGCTTTTGGTTTCCTGCATGAAAAAGAGATGTTGAGGATGATGTTTGAAGAAACAGCACCATCTTCGGAGATTCCTGAAATGCGTGACACATCGGCAGATGAAGCGGCTCTGGCGTACCGTGCATGGCGACGGGAAAAAATCACCCGTCAATTGCAGTACCTTTCACAACATGCACAGTCCGGCAATCCGGCTGCCGGTTATCTGTACGGGATGCTGGTGTCAGAAGGGATTGATCCTGCGATGGATAGGGCGTCAGGGAATCAGTTGATGCAAACCGCTTTGGCTAAACTCTGTTCCCTGTCCACCCAAGGGCTTGAAAAAGAATGTGCGTCAGAACTGGCAGGGCATTGACTGCCTGACTGCTGTCATCATGCAGCGGACAGCTGAATCTTGAAGAATCCTTGAAAACAAAAGTGATTGCAGGGCTTGGATGAGGTGTAGAATTCAGGCTCATCCCTTTGACACGGGCGTTTGGATACAGGAGGAGCCATCTGTTTTCCATCAGGAAAGCAAGGGCGTTTTTATGGTTACTTTCACCATCAGTATGGTTTTACTCATCATAGGCTATTTTGCCTATGGCAGGATTGTCGAGAAGGTTTTTGGCATCAAGCCTGAACGTAGAACCCCAGCTTATATCCGGGCGGATGGTGTCGATTACATTCCTTTGTCGGGATGGCGTATTTTCCTGATCCAATTCCTGAACATTGCCGGGCTCGGTCCGATTTTCGGTGCCATCATGGGGGCGAAATTCGGAACATCTGCCTATCTTTGGATTGTCTTCGGCTGTGTCTTCGCGGGGAGTGCGCATGACTATTTCTCAGGGATGCTTTCCCTCCGTCATCATGGCGAAAGCTATCCGGAAATCATCGGACGGTATATGGGCAAGCCTTTCATGCAGTTTGTCCGGATTTTCTCATCTGTCATGATGATCCTGGTCGGTGCTGTGTTTGTCGCCGGGCCTGCAGGACTGCTGACAAAACTGACGCAGGACAATATCGGTCTGCCGTTCAGTGTCTGGGCCGCCATCATCTTCCTGTATTTCATTGCAGCGACAGTCTTGCCGATTGACAAGCTCATCGGCAGGCTTTACCCGATATTCGGGGCATCATTGCTCTTTATGGCAGTCGGTATCCTGTTCTGCCTGTATTTCCATATGCCGGACCTGCCGGAAATCACCGACGGGCTGATGAACACCCATCCGAAGGCGGAAACCACGCCTTTGTTCCCGATGCTGTTCATCACCATCGCCTGTGGCGCCATCTCAGGGTTCCATGCCACCCAGTCGCCGATGATGGCACGGTGCCTAAAGGACCGTAAGGAAAGCCGCAGCGTATTTTACGGAGCAATGATATCGGAGAGCATAATTGCCTTGATATGGGCAGCTGCAGCAATGGCATTCTTCAAGGGCTACAACGGTATTCAGGACAGTCTTGCAGGGCTGAACGCTGCTCTTGCAGACCATGGCAACGATGCCGCCTGGGCCGTCAATAACATCACCAATTCAACACTCGGAAAATTTGGTGCAATACTGGCATTGCTGGGCGTGGTGGCCGCCCCCATTACTTCGGGAGATACAGCTTTCAGAAGCTCAAGGCTCATAATTGCAGACTTCTTGAAGCTGGAGCAGAAGAGCATTCTCAAAAGGCTTTACATCTGCATTCCGATGTTTGCAATAGGCTATGCCATTACCCTTATGAACTACGATATTCTCTGGAGATATTTTGCATGGGCAAACCAGACCCTGGCGGTATTTACTCTCTGGGCCATAACGGTTTACCTGTATCTTAGAGGAAACAGACTGAT
>CALGGD010000297.1 GCA_937916185.1 uncultured Oxalobacter sp.
GCTCTGACGTATATTGACTTTTCGGGAAACGGTTGTATCACTGTCAAAGGCGATAAAAGGAATTTCATAAGACTGTTTAAAGTCTGGATTTCTCTGTGCGTAATAACCATCACTGACAGGCGTGAAATTCAAACCATGATCAGGGAAGAAGACAACCCGATACGATTGGCCGGTTTTCTGCAATGAATCATAGAGCCTATTCAACAGGATATCAGTTTTCCTGACGGATGATAGATAACAGTCTAGGAATTTTCCTTTCCCGGTATTGAATACAGTACCAACACCTTCCAGATGCTTGCAAGGATCTTCATGCGATCCCCATAGATGAACAACAAACAGTTTCCGTTTCAGATTGGTATGTAATGCCTTATCAACTTCTGGCAAAAGATTGAAGTCATTCTTTTCAGGCACAAACACACGATAATCGGCGTACATGGAGATGGATGTGGCACCATCGTCATCTTGTTTCATAAGGCGTTGAGATGTAATCCAATAGGTTTCAAGCCCTGCTTCTTTTGCAATGTTGATGATATTGTTTTCAACGTGCACTTGAGAACGGTCTTCAGGGTTTGTCAAAGAAAATGTCCTGGGGACAGATAAGGTCGTGTTGACAGCGGCGCTGGTATAGTTTGTGATAGATATCGTTGGAATGCTTTCCAGAAAAGGCGTGGTTTTGTATGGATTCCCATAAAGACCCAAGGCATCAGACCGTAAGGACTCACCTAATACAATGACATAATTCTGATAGTTCTTGACGGGGATTTTGCCAGTCATATGCCATGTTGGTTCCTTTTTGCGTATCTGGCTGACCCTCTGCCAGTCTTCATACATCCTGATAAAATGGTTCCTGTTGATAAAAGGATACAGAAGGAGCAAAAGGATTACAGAGAGTCCTAAAAGCAGTCCTCGGTTTTTATTATCCTTGGATTTGATAATCAACCATCCAAAGACAATCCATACCCCCAGTGCTATAAGGATATGATGGTTCGGTATTGATTTTAGATAAGAGTAAATTTCTTCATCAGATGTCGCAATAAGGATAGAAAGGAAATCTTGGGAAAAAAGCCCTGTTTTGACAAGTAATGCGGTCGGAATAAAAGTACAGAAAATTGTACAGAAAGCCAGATTGATGTATCGCAGGAACCTGTTGAATGATAGTATCAAGAAGAGGGTAAACAGGAACAGGACGGACTCAGGTTTCATCCCGTCAAACAATACTTTCTGTGTCAAGAGGGACAGAAGCAAAGAGGCACTGATATTTTGCCAATGGAAATGGAAAAACGTTTTAAGGTTGGAAAGAAATTTCGCCATTGGTATTTTCTACACGCATTGAGCACCTTCAGTCTAAGTGAAGTCAGGCATTATATTACAAGAATTACAAGAAGAAGTTTATGAATCGTATTGAGACTGCCCTGGAAGGCGTTTACATCATCGAACCCAGGGTCTTCAAGGATGCCAGAGGGTACTTCTACGAAAGCTGGAACCAGAAAGCATTTGAAGAAGCTAGGCTCCATTACACTTGGGTGCAGGACAACCAGTCCAAGTCTGCCTATGGCACCATCAGGGGCATTCATTACCAGAAAGGGGAAGATGCGCAGACAAAACTCATCCAGGTCTTGTCTGGAATAATACTTGATGTCATTGTTGATTTGAGGAATGGCTCTCCAACATATGGCCGATATCTTGCGATAGAGCTTACAGCAGACAGTCATAGGCAGATTTTGATTCCAAAAGGGTTTGGACATGGCTTCAGTGTTTTAAGTGGTACAGCAACTATTCTGTATAAATGTGATGCATATTACGCTCCTCATGCAGAAGGAGTTATCAATGCTTATGATTCACAGCTTGCCATTGACTGGCAGATAGACAGAGGCGAAGCGTTGCTTTCAGAAAAAGACTTGAAGGCTCCAAGTTTCGCAGAATACACCCAGTCACCTGACTTTATTTATGAGAAGAAAAGGGACAGCTGATGGCGAACATCCTGATAACCGGTGCTCGAGGTCAGCTGGGCACAGAACTGAAGAAACGTTTGGGGAATAAAGAAGGCATCTTCTATACCGACCGTGCTGAACTCGACATCACCGATGAACAGGCAGTCAAGTCATACATAACCAATAACCAGATAGACCTCGTCATCAACTGTGCTGCCTACACAGCGGTTGACAAAGCCGAAGACGAACCGATACTGGCAGATGCAGTGAACCACCTTGGTGCCAGGTATCTTGCCAAGTACGGGAAGAACATCATCCACATCAGCACCGACTACGTCTTTGACGGTATAGGCTGTCTGCCCTATAAGCCAGAAGACGTTACCAACCCCGTTTCCGTCTATGGCGGCACCAAACTTGCAGGAGAAAAAGCCGTATTGGCGGAAGCCCAGACCTGC
>CALGGD010000298.1 GCA_937916185.1 uncultured Oxalobacter sp.
ATTTTCTGAACCGTTCCCAATGGAACCCCGCTCATCTGAGATATCATCAGATTGGAATACCCCAGTTCTCTCTTGCGAGCCTTCATCTCTTCGATCGTCATATCCCGTTCTCCTGCTGTTCTTCCGATGTTCTTCTGCTGTTCTTCCGGTGTTCTTCTGCTGTTCTTCCGGTGTTCTCCTGCAGATGTATGCGGAGTTACCGGTTACACTACTATTATAGCCATTTTTAGCCCGCTTTTAAACCATATTCCCGGAATAATTCCATTCGCTTGAGGCCTATTGCTGAGTTGTAATCCAAAGTGTAATCCAAAGTGCAACTTGCGGCCTATTGGATGTGGAAGAAGCTGCCCGGAATGTGGCAGTAACCACCGGGATTTTTGTCGAGGTATTTCTGATGGTATTCCTCAGCGGTAAAAAAATTCTCCAAGGGCTTGACCTCGACAGCCAGGGGCTTGCCAACTTTTTCTTCCTCAAGACGGCAGGCTGCCTGAATCTCCGCCAGTTGGCTGTCATCGGTATAGTAAATCCCTGTCCGGTACTGGACGCC
Organism: uncultured Oxalobacter sp.; assembly: GCA_937916185.1. Taxonomy (GTDB): domain Bacteria; phylum Pseudomonadota; class Gammaproteobacteria; order Burkholderiales; family Burkholderiaceae_D; genus Oxalobacter. The sequence goes on from CALGGD010000298.1 coordinate 548, forward strand.
GACATCGTTTCCCTGACGGTTGACCGACAAAGGATCAATCACCATGAAGAAATACGCCAGCAGTTGGGTAAGCGTAATCTTTGCTTCGTCATAATCAACCCGGACAGCCTCTGCATGACCACTGCCACCGCACACCTCCAGATAGCTGGGGGCTTTGTCTGAACCATTCGCATACCCGGTTTCTGTGGACAGCACGCCCTCGAACTGGTCAAAGAATTTCTGTACTCCCCAGAAACAGCCACCTGCCAGATAGATGCTTTTCATCGAGCCAATCCTTCCATTTCATCTGTTGAAAAATATTAAGATACTGGACATACCGGCATCTGTCCAAGCCCCCACCACAGATTCAGATATGCCTGAGCAGATAGCCGTAGCCATACAGCTGCTCAAGGACATAGCCATAGACACCGTCTTTCAGACCCAGACGGCTCCTGACACGGGAGACATGGGTATCAACCGTCCGACCAGTCTCACTCAATGGACACTTCCACACCGCCTCACAGATCCGCTGGCGTGAAAAAGTCTGTCCAACATGGCTGAACAGGAAAAACGCCACCTCATATTCTTTAGCGGTCAAGATGATTTCCTGCCCTTCCCTGAAAACCCGGGTTGGGAAGAATGTAAAAACATAAGGGGAAACTTCCAATGTCCTGGATGCTACATCATCAGGATATTTGCGCCGGAACAATGATCCAACCCTCGCAATCATTTCCCGGGCATGAGCAGATGGAGAAATCCAGTCATCGACTCCGCTCTGTAGCAGCACACTGATTGAATCAATCTGCAAAGGATCCGCCACTATCAGGACAGCAAGGTCAGGATAATGTGACTTGAGCTGCGTTATCCATGTCCGCCTGCTCCGGTCAGAAACACCCGTACCCAACAGGAAAACGCCCTTGAGTGCGGCATCTGGATGATGGACGGCAAATTCATGGAAACCCGATGCAACAGAAACCGTCTCACAGTCAAAACCCACACGATGCAGGCTATACGCGCTTTTGGAAAGCGTTTTGGGATCGGTATCTGCCAGATAGACTTTCATTGCGTGCTCAATGCGATTTTATGTTTCCGCCCACCGGTCTTGTAGAATTTTTCGGCATCAAAGAAAGCAGCTGCTGCCTCAAGCGGAAAGAAAGCCGACATCGTCATCTGAAGCCGCTGGCACTTGCATGAACGGGCAAACCGCTTCGCCTGGTCCAACAACTGATGGCCTATCTGCCTGCGCCTGAAATCTGGGCGGACATAAATCCGGTCAAGCACCGCAAATCTTTCTTCACGGATACCGACAGGCATCGGGAAAACCGAGCAGAACCCCAGCAGATGCCCTTTGGGGGTCGTTGCCAAGAATGCACCGTAATCCGGCATATCCAAGAATTCATGGAGTTTCTGGTCATTAAGCTCGGCATCAGGCTCAAAATCAGGATACCCTGCCATGCCAGCCATCTCCCGCTGGAACTCCCTGAGCAGGACATTCAGGTCATCGAAACGGTCAG